>NZ_MAFX01000010.1:0-40340 GCF_001683555.1 Methanohalophilus sp. DAL1
CAAGCCCTGTATCGGCAAACATCATTTCATAATCTCTGACGCACTCATCCACAAGCTGGACCACTGCAAGACTGTCCTTGCCTCCGGAATAAGATACGGAGATAGGCAGATCCTTTGTTTCAATGGTTTTCTGGATAAAGGTGTGGGCTTCTGCAATTGCTCCATCCATAATGAATCGGTTTGCCCGGATAACATCGCCCCAGCCTGAAGGTTTTCTGTCATGGACTTTTGAAGGCGTATCCGCTTTCCACCGGGGTTTGACTGCACTGCCCTTTTTGGCTTCCATCATTTCCCGGCCATCCATTCGCGCACGGCCTGTAGCAACAACTTCTCCGGCAGGGGTTATTATTATGACCTCGTCATCTTTCTGTATTCCCGGGTCCGCATCCAGCACTCCCGGGGCAAGCAGGTTTGCACCTTTGTGCAGGAATTTTTTCACATCGTCCTCGATGGTCACGTAACCTGTAGGGGGTTCTTTGCCTGCCAAAATTCTGCGAGCGGCTTCCAGTCGGGGAAGAAGTACCCATTCAAGTTTGCCGATCTCATAACGTATGCTTGCAATTACTTCGCCATCAACAATAATCTCATCCATGCGGTCTTCGTAGGGTGCCTTGTTGAGTAGCACTACCCTTTCCGTGTCAAGAAGCGGGTTGTTGAATTGTTGTTTTGATATTCGGTTTATGTGTTTAATATCGTGCAAAAAAGCCGGTCTTATATCCCCCGGGGGTGTAACATTTACTTTAACACATTCGGCCCCGCAGGTACACTTATTACCAAGAACCGGTACATTGCAGCTGTGGCACCATTGCAGCAGCAAATCTCCATGGAATACAGGTTGTGACATCTATGCTGGAAATCCTGTACTGGTTAAATAATATTGTGGTCGTTCTCAGAAGAACTTTGAAGCCAGGGAGTTGCCCTGTGATTGGCACATTTGTTCGTATGGACAGTATCCGCACAGTTTTCCCCGCTTTGCCTGTGGCATTTTTCCGTTCTTTATCTTTTCAATCCGTTTGAGGATATTAAGCACCTCTCTGCGCTCGGCTGGTCGTATTTTCACAGGTCTTGCCTGACCCTGTGAGGCATAAAAAAGCACTGCGGAATTTACCGGTTGGTCGTATCTTTCTTCTGCAAGTATGGAGTAAGCTGCCAGAGGTATCCGGTCATTTTTCCAAACACCCTGCTCTGGAGCATTACCGCTCTTTATGAGCAGAGGCATCTTCTGTTCATCATGAAAGACGATTGCCGATGGTGCACCACTTAAGTTTAATTTGTCCGAATGCATCAGGGGTTCGATTTCAACGGGTGTTATGAGTTCAATCATTTCTTCATCGGATAGGTTCTTTAAATTGGCTGCTATTGCAGGTAACGCTTCGTATACATCTTCCACAGCATCTTTGAATTGGTTTTCATCAATGTCCTCCAATTCGTCGGAATAGATGGTTTTTATTTCCTGTACTATTTCTTCGACCCGTGTTTGCAGCAGGGGAAGTATTTCCTGTTTTGATCTGGCAACCTCTGCACAGGAAAGAGCCAGTTCTTTTAGTAGCAAATGACGGATGTAAGGTTTTTTAATGTCATCTGCTATTGTTTCATTCCTGCTGGCAAAGTATATCTTTCGGGGGCATTTCGTGTAGAGGACTACTTCTGAAACATTGGAATTTGTTTCGCAGAACATTGCACACATATTTAGAAGTTAACAAATTGCATAATATTTAAGTTGAATGAATGTCTGGGCATCGGCAATAGACGAATCGGCATTCGTTAAATATATATGCATGCTGGTATTGAAGTAATTGTAGCACATGACCGAGGATGCATCAAAGGAAAACTTACGTCATCGCCTGGCTGAAAAAATGGCTGGTGAGATCACTCTTTCGGATAAGCCCGGTGAGGCTCTGAAAAAATGGAGACTCAATTTCGAGATAGCCCAGACAGATATATCTTCATATCTGGGTGTTTCGCCATCTGTGATAAGTGACTATGAAAGTGGAAGGCGAAAGTCTCCGGGAACCCTTATCGTCAGCAAGATTGTGGATGCTCTGATAAATATTGATTCAGAAAGCGGAGGCCACAAGATACATGCCTATGAAGGCATGCTGTACAGTGATCAGGTATCAAAAGCGGTCTATGCAACTTACGAATACACATATCCAATGCAGCTTGCAAAACTGGCCACTCTTATCGAGGCGGATGTGGCCAACCGGGGTGTGGAAAAACCCCTGTATGGTTTTACGGTGGTAGACAGCAAGAAGGCAATTCTTGAACTGTCTTCACATGAATTCCAGAAACTTTATGGATGGAGCACAGAACGTGCCATGATATTCACAAAAGTGTCTACAGGGAAATCCCCCATGGTAGCAATCAGGGTCACAAACCTGAAACCCGCAGCAGTGGTTCTGCATGGGCTTAGTATCAGGGAGGTGGATCCAATGGCCAAAAAAATGGCAGAAGTTGACAGGATCCCTTTGCTGGCAACGACTATGGACCTTGATGAATTGATCGAGGCATTAAAACACTACAGTCAATACCAGGTAATGGAATGATATTTATTTTTGATCAAAAGGTGATTTAAGCAATGAGCGTAGGGATTGTTTCATACGGTACATATATCCCCAAATACAGGATAAAAGTGGAGGATATAGCAAAGGTATGGGGTGATAATGCAGATATACTCAGTGCAGGCCTCATGGTGAATGAAAAATCTGTCCCGGATCTGGACGAGGATACTGTAACAATTGCAGTTGAGGCTGCAAGGGCTGCAATTTGTCGCAGCAGCCTTGATCCTTCCAGAATCGAGGCAATATATACAGGATCTGAAAGTCATCCCTATGCGGTCAAACCCACCAGTACAATAGTAGCTGAAGCGGTGGAAGCGACCCCTGAGATGACTGCAGCGGATCTTGAATTTGCCTGTAAAGCAGGAAGTGCCGGTATGCAGGCATGCATGGGATTGGTACAATCCGGTATGGCAGATCTGGGGCTTGCGATAGGTTCGGACGTATCACAGGGTGCACCCGGAGATGCACTGGAATATACCGCTGCTGCTGGCGGTGCGGCTTATATTATAGGCAACAAAGAAGAAGAAATGGTGGCAATAATCGAAGATACCTATTCTTTCACGACTGACACTCCTGATTTCTGGAGGCGTGAAGGTATGCCTTATCCCGAACACGGCGGACGTTTCACCGGAGAACCCGGTTATTTCAAACACGTCCTGGGTGCCGCAAAAGGTCTGATGAATAAACTTGGCACTTCAGCTGAGGATTACGATTATGCAGTTTTCCATCAACCCAATGGTAAGTTCCCCTCCAGGGTGGCAAAAATGCTGGGATTCAGTAAGGAAAAAATTGCTCCCGGCCTTGTGGTCACAAGATTGGGTAATACTTATTCCGCTTCATGCCTGATGGGTATTGCAGCTACTCTTGACCAGGCAAAGCCTGGAGACAGGATTTTTGCAACAGCCTTTGGTTCAGGTGCAGGTGCAGATGCCTTCAGTTTCAGGGTAACGGATAAGATCGATAAGATCAGGGATAAAGCTCCCCTGGTAGAGGAATTGCTTGCAAATCCTGTCTACATGGATTATGCAATGTATGCAAAGCATAAAGGCAAGATAAAACGTGCATGAGGGTATAAAAATGAGAGACGTTGCAATTATCGGAAGTTATACTACCAAATTTGGTGAGATGTGGGAGCGCTCTTTCCGTGATATAGTTGTTGAGGCTGGAGTCGGAGCTCTTGAGGATGCCGGAGTTGGTGGAGAAAGTATCGACAGTATGTTTGTCGGTAATATGAGCGGCGGACAGTTTGTTGAACAGGAACATATCGGTGCCCTGATCGCTGATTATTCCGGTCTGGCAGCCGGTTTGCATGTACCTTCCACCCGTGTGGAGGCCGCCTGTGCTTCAGGGGGACTGGCCTTCAGGCAGGGAATACAGTCCGTTGCATCTGGTTACAATGATATAGTGGTAGCTGCAGGAGTTGAAAAAATGACAGACGTTTCCTCCGTTGGCGCTTCTTCAGCCCTTGCGGCAGCAGCTGACCGGGAGTGGGAGAGCATGATGGGTGCCACCTTCCCCGGTTTGTATGCCATGATAGCCCGCATGCATATGCAGCAATATGGAACAACCAGTGAACAGCTTGCACAGGTTGCTGTGAAAAATCATCAGAATGGTACCAATAATCCAATTGCCCAGTACAGGAATAATATCACAGTGGATAAAGTGCTTAATTCCATAATGGTTGCCGACCCCTTGCACATCTTTGATTGCTCTCCGATTACTGACGGGGCAGCCGCTCTTGTGCTGGCTCCTGCCGAAGAAGCCCACAAATACACCGATACTCCGATATACGTTAAGGGGTCAGGACAGGCAAGTGATACTATTGCCCTGCATGATCGCCGTGACATTACCACTCTTGATGCGAGTGTCTATGCTGCAAAACGAGCCTATGATATGGCAGGAATCGGGCCGGATGATATCGATGTGGCAGAGGTGCATGATTGTTTCACCATTGCAGAAATATGTGCCATCGAAGACCTTGGATTCGTAGAGAAGGGACAGGGTGGCAAATTCGTTGAAGAAGGCAATACAGCGATTGGCGGCAAAATCCCTGTAAACACTTCAGGCGGCTTGAAAGCATGTGGTCATCCGGTGGGTGCTACAGGCATCAAACAGGCTGCAGAAATTGTCAACCAGCTGCGTGGAGAGGCAGGGAAAAGACAGGTAGAGGGTGCAAAGATCGGACTGGCCCATAATGTAGGAGGGTCCGGTGCGACTGCACTTGTACATATATTAGGCAGGGAGAGGTGATTCTAGATGTCTGTTGCAAGATTCTGGAGACAGCAGGTACAGCGATATAATCTCGTAGGTAACCATTGTAGAAATTGTGATGAATACTATTATCCCCCGAGGACTACCTGTCCGTTTTGCAGAAGGAACGGGGAGATGGAGGAATACAAGTTCAGTGGCAAAGGTGAACTTGTAACATATACGATAATACATTCAGCAGCTGAAGGGTTTGAACACCAGACACCCTATGTGCTGGGTATTGTGAAACTGGAAGAAGGTCCACGTCTTACATCCCAGATCATAGCACAACCAGAAGATGTGAACATCGGTATGAAGGTAAGGTCTGTGTTCCGCAAACTCGGTGAAAGCGGGGATAAGGGTATGCTCCATTACGGTACCAAATTCACACCGGCGTGATGAGATGCTTGAGGTAGAAGTAAAATCCCGTATAGACCTGTCTCATGCCCATGAAATTCTTGATAGGCTTGGTGCAAAATTCCTGGAGACAGAGGAGCATTTTGATGTTTACTACAACGCTCCGCACCGGGATTTTGCAGAAACGGACGAAGCTTTGCGTATACGTTCTGTTAATGGCAGGCAGGTCCTGACCTACAAGGGCAAAAAACTCGATGATATCACCAAAAGCCGAGAGGAAATCCAGACTCATGTGGAAGCTGAAGCCATGATACAGATTCTGGAAAGGCTTGGGTTCAAAGAAACTGCCAGGGTCCAGAAGGTGAGGGATGTTTTCAAAATAGGCGACATTACCCTGTGTCTGGACGAGGTGGATTCCCTGGGTCAGTTCATCGAGTTTGAGATAATCTCTGATGCTGATATGGAGGAAAGTAAAAAACACATTTTTGCGATGATGGAAAAATTCGGCCTGAAACCCGAAGATTCTATCCGTAAATCCTATCTGGAACTGGTGATGGAATAAACTCCATCATCCAATCTGGGTTCCATTCTTTGCTTCTTTTTCCGGTGCAAGCAGAATTGCACCACCGTCTTCGTCCACTCCGGCAAGCACCATGCCGAAAGATTTGACACCGCAGAGTTTGGCAGGCTTGAGATTGGCCAGTACGATTACCTGTCTGCCCTTTACTTCTTCGGGGCTATGGGTCAGGGCAATTCCGGCAACTATCTGGCGTGGCGTTTCTTCTCCGATATCAACTTCGAGCCTGAGTAATTTGTCGGCCTTTTCGACCTTTTCAGCTTCGACAATGGTTCCTACACGCATATCGAGTTTACCGAAATCTTCGAAGGTGATTTCTTCGCTATCTGTCATTATTTGTTCTCCTTTCTTGCGGTTTTGTTTTTCATTGGCTTCTCTGACCCGCTGTGATGCAATGGCTTCCATCTTTTCGATGGTTTCATCCTCTATTTTCTTGAAAAGGATGGAGGGTTTGCTAAGGGGTGTACCCGATTCAACAGGCACGGTACCCTGGCTGTAGAGTGCTGTGTGTACATTGCTCTGCATACCGAGCTGTTTCCAGGCATTTCCGGCCTTTTCAGGTATCAGAGGTTCATAAAGCAGAGTAAGGGCTTTGCCGATCTGCATGCAGTTTTTGAGTACGCGGCCACATTCTTCTTTGTCTTCTTTTACCAGGTTCCAGGGTTCTCTGGACTGGAAATAGATATTTCCATAGGAAGCAAGGGTCATCACGCTGTCTGCATATTTCTTGAACTCATACTTTTCCATTGCCTCACTTGCTTTATCAATGGTATTCTGGATGGTTTCCATGACTTCATCATCCAGTTTTCCTTCGGGAACGGCCTTGAAGTTCTTGTAGGCAAAGAGCAATGTGCGGTAGAGGAAATTGCCGAAGACTCCTACAAGTTCTGTATTGGTTTTTTCCTGGAATACCTTCCAGGAGAAATTGAGTTCTTTGGTATGGGATGTGTAACTTGCCAGATAATAACGCAACAGGTCCGGATGGAAACCCTGTTCCATGTAGTCATCACCGACCCATACAACATAACCACGGCTTTTTGAGAAGGTTTTGTTCTCTATCTTTACCATACCTGATGCTACCACAGATGAGGCGGGTGAATAGTCAGCACCTTTGAGCATGGCAGGCAGGAATATACAGTGATGGTAGATTATGTCACCACCGATAAAATGTACTATTTCACCATCATCTTTCCAGTATTTTTCCCAGCTGTCACCGGTTGCGTTTGCCCATTCTTCAGTGAAGGCGATATAGCCTATAGGTGCATCCACCCATACATAGACGACCAGGTCATCACGCCCCGGGAACTTGACACCCCATTCGAGATTGCGGGTAATGCACCAGTCATCAAGTCCCTGTTTTACCCATCCCAGGGCATAGTTGCGGGCATTGGATGTACCGTCAAGTTTGTCAAGATATTCAAGCAAATAATCATTGAACTGGGATAATTTGAAAAAGAAGTGTTCCTGTTCCTTATACTCGGCAACCCCGCCACAGATGGTACAGACGGGATTTTTGAGTTCTCCGGGTTCCAGATGTTTTCCGCATCCCTGATCGCATTCATCACCCCGGGCACTTTCTGCGCAGTGCGGGCATTCTCCTTCCACATACCTGTCGGGGAGGAATCGATTACATCCGGCGCAATATGCAACCTCTATAGTTTTGGGATATACGTAATCGTTTTCTATTAAACGGTTCACTATATCATGAGTGCGGTTATGGTTTGTTGGGTCATCGGTTGTACCGAAGGCATCGAATTCGATACCCATTGACTTGAATGTCTCATCAAAATGGGTATGGTATTTCTTGATCAGAGCCTGAGGAGTAGTATTCTGTTCCTCAGCATTGAAGACGATGGGGGTGCCATGGGTATCCGAACCACAAACAAATGTAACCTCATGGCCCATTTTTTTTAATGAGCGTACAAATATGTCTGCAGGGATGTAGGTCCTTAGGTGACCGATGTGAGCCATTCCGTTGGCATAGGGTAATCCACAGGTCACAAGTATGGGTTTATCGGGTGAAAAGCGTGACATGTTATTTCTCCGTTTGTATCAATATTATCGGTAACAATGTGTTTGCAATGGATAGGTGACAATTATAAAATACATTTCGCTCCCTGTCTTAAGGAAGGTAAGGCGTGTCAGAAGGTATTTGAATATTCAGGAGAATATTTGCTTTTATATCGAGGAATACAATGAACGAAAACGATCCCACCAATAATGAAGAGGGCGAAAGTTTATCGGGCAATGAGCGGTTTCTTGCAGGCAGTGATAAATCATTTTATACGGAATTAGAAGATGATCCGTATGAAGAGCCTGTGCAGGAACAGCCCGTATCCGGATCGCCTCTTTTGTCCCCTCCTGATGAACCTGGCAAAGGCCGGATGGATGTTCCCCATACACCGCCTGAAAAAAAAAGTAACTTTGGTAAGTATGCCGCCCTTATTGCGGTCCTGTTTTTGATAATCGGTTCGAGTTTTGCAATAATATATTATTCAGCCGGAGGGGATTTTTATCCCGACAATAATAGGGTGGCTGTAATCTATATCCAGGGTACAATGCTGACCGGTAGTGTCCCTTCAGGACTGGGGTATGCTACATCCGAGAATATTTGTGCAAGTATACGTAAGGCAGTTGATGACAATAGTGTAAAAGCCATTGTGTTGCGGATCAACAGTGGTGGTGGTTCCGGCTCAGCCTCTGAAGAAATCAATACGGAGATAAGAAAAGCCCAGCAGGCAGGTGTGCCGGTTGTAACTTCCATGGGAGATGTGGCTGCCAGTGCTGCCTATCATGTATCTTCAAGTACCGATTTGATAGTTGCAAATCGAAATACTATGACAGGTAGCATAGGGGTAATCTGGACCTTCCGTAACATGTCTGCTTATTACGAGGAAGAAGGCATCGATTACCATGTTGCTAAATCAGGTGAGTTCAAGGATATGGGCGGAACATGGCGCGGTCTAACTGACGAAGAGAAAGAATATGCAGATCGTGTAATAATGGAAAATTACAATCTTTTCGTACAGGATGTGGCCCAGGGACGCAATATGACGGTCAGTGAAGTAAAGGATATAGCAGACGGGAGAATTTACACAGGTGTATCTGCCAAACGTATAGGGCTTATCGATGAGTACGGCAATTTCTATGATGCTATCGATAGGGCTGCTGATATGGGGGGAATTGAAGGAGAACCCACTATCTACTATGTGAACAAACCCTCTATCACAAACCTGTTATTTGGCTCGAAAGTACAGAATGATAATATTGCCGAGAGTTTTGTGAGTTACTATGAAAAATCTCCCTTTGGCAAACTTGCGTATTGAAGGTGTATTGGATGACAGGAGTAGGCAGGAATTTCATGGATGCAACCAAATTTGGTGAATTGGACCCCTCTCCTCAGATGCTGGGCCATTCCCCTCCGCCTCTCGAAATAGCACCAGGTGCAGACAAGTCCCTGATATCCTTTCCCGAAATTGGCGGTTTGGAAACGGATTCAGTTAATCTCAAAAGGGCAATTGAAACCCGTCGCAGTGTAAGGAATTTCACAGATTCTTCCATTTCCCTGCAGGATCTTGCCTGGTTGCTTTGGGCCACTCAGGGGATAAAAAAAGCAGTAAATGATGTGGCCACTTTCCGTACCGTTCCTTCAGCGGGCGCAAGACATGCTTTTGAAACCTATCTTTCGATTGGTAATGTGGAAGGGTTGGAGCAGGGTCTGTACCGCTATCTTGCCCTGGAACATTCGATTGTTGAGGAACAACAGGATGAGGACATTATGGCAAAGGTGGCCCGTGCCTGTCTGGACCAGCCTTTCGTGCGTAACTGTGGGGCTGTTTTCATATGGGTTGCTATTTCTGAAAGGATGACCTGGCGATATGGTGAGAGGGGTTACCGTTATTTGCATCTGGATGCGGGACATGTCTGCCAGAATCTCTATCTTGCATCGCAGACGGTAAATTGTGGTGTTTGTGCAGTTGCAGCTTTTAAGGATGATGAACTGAATTCCCTGCTTGGTCTTGACGGGGACAAACATTTCGTGGTGTACCTGGCGGCTGTGGGAAAACTGGATTGATTCATCCTATTTTATCCAGTTTCCAGCCCAGGTGTTCTTTTATTATCACATAAGCCATCTGTGGGGGGAATGCTCCCGCTTCGGTCACGATCAGGTCAATGTATTCTGATGGTGTGACATCAAAGGCAGGGTTGCTTATTTTTACATCTGGCATATCACCAAGTTTGTCTTTGGAAATGACTTCTTCAGGGTCGCGTTCCTCGATTTCCACCAGGTCGCCAAAAAGGGTAGAGGGGCTGAATTTGTAGGTCTCGGCTGCGGATATGAAGTTTACACGGGCTTCATGGGCTGCCAGGGCCAGCTGTGATGTACCTATCTTATTAACAAGAGCACCATTTACGGTAATTGAATCTGCACCCACAATGACAGTGTCCACATTTTTCATTGTATATCGCACTGCGGAATCTACGATGAGGGTTGTGTCTATTCCGGCGTCACTGAGCTCTTTTATTGTGATGAATCCCTGTCTGCGAGGGCGGGACTCGGTTGCATAAACTTTTATTCTTTTTCCCTGGTTGTGTGCGGTTTTTATGATTGCAAGGGCTGCGTGGGAATTACAATGGGTCATGACTGTATCCCCGTCACGGAGGCGTTTAGCACCGATCTCCCCTATGCTATCAAGGGCTGTGTCGGCGTTTCGGATAAATTCTGTGGCGTTATCCAGGATCTGGCTGCGTGCTTCTTCCACAGTTTCTGCATTATAACTGCCCGCCAGCATTACCGCATTGGGCAGGGAGACAGCTGTGGGTCGGGTTTCAATAAGAACGGATTTGGCTTTTTCTACTTTCGCTACAAATTCTTCAAAGGACGAAGTTTCCAGTGTTTCCACATAATCCCGCAGTGCCTTAGCAGCTGCAGCGGCAATCCTGCCTGCCCCGCGAATCTCCATTGTACGGATCTTTTCAGCCGTGTCGAGTAACTGCTGCATAGTTATTTGGATGGGATGTGGAAGGATTTATAGGTATTGTAACCATATACAGTTATTATATTTTATCAAAGTTCCTCCAAAAACTATAATATTTCACAGGATCAAATCGAAACAATCATGTCCGATGCACCAACTCACAACAATGATACCGAAGAATGCCTTTCTGAAGAGGAAGTGGAAGAATTGATGGTCAGGACTTCCAGAAAGCAGATTCGATCGGATTACCGGCGCAGTCTGGGTTCGGAAGCCAGCAGAAGATATTGTGACATAAATAACAAGAAGAACTAAAGGTTGGCAAAGTTCCTTATATTGCAAATACATACTTTTCTGCATGCCATCCATGGAATCAATCAATCCATCAACCGGGGAGCTGGTAGAATCCTTCCCGATGTACAGGTCAAAAGATGTCCGGGACAGCCTTGAAAACTCATATCAGGCATTTCTGGAGTGGAAATCCCTTGATGTCTATGGGCGGTGTGATTATCTGCGGCAGGTTGCGAAGGTGCTGCGCCGGCGCAAGCAGGAATGTGCACAGCTGATCACCCGGGAGATGGGAAAACCCATCAAACAGTCATTGGGCGAGATTGAAAAATGTGCCCGGACATTTGATTACTATGCTGACAGGACACCTTCCCTGATGGAGTCACGTGTGGAAGATACCGATGCAACCTATTCCAGTGTATTCTTTGAACCGATGGGTCCGGTTCTGTGCATAAAACCCTGGAATTTTCCTTTCTGGCAGGTGCTCAGTGCGGCTTCCCATATTCTGGCCGGTGGTAATACCATCCTGCTCAAACATTCATCCAGAGTACCGGCATGTGCCCTGAAAATCGAAGAAATAATGCAGCAGGCCGGATTGCCGGATGGTGTATTCCAAACTCTCCTGATTGATGGCAAGACAGCTTCATCCCTGATCTCCTCCGACAAAATTGCCGCTGTGTCCTTTACGGGTGGAACTGAAGCCGGACGCCGGGTGGCTGTGGAGGCGGCTTCATCCCTGAAGAAATACGTGCTTGAACTCGGAGGTAGTGATCCTTTCGTTGTCCTTGAAGGAGCTGACGTACAGAAGGCTGCAAAGGCAGCGGTTGCTGCGAGATTTATCAATGCCGGTCAAACCTGTATTGCTGCCAAGCGTTTTGTAGTGGAAGAGTCTTTGATGGAGGAATTTAAAAGACACTTCATTGAGCAAACGCGTAGTATGAAGATAGGTGATCCGCTGGAAGAGGATACAGATATAGGTCCACTTGTCCGGGCAGAAGAAATGCACAGATTGGGTTCTCAGGTGGCAGACTCCATTGAAAAAGGCGCAAAGGTTGAACTTGACGGTGGACTGGTTGAAGGTGCGGGATTTTTCTATTCACCGGTTGTGCTTTCCGGAATAACTGCTAATATGGATGTAATGCGTCAGGAAACGTTCGGCCCTGTTGCTCCTCTGATCTCCGTGAAAGATGAAGCTGAAGCGATAAAGGTTGCAAACGCCACTCCCTATGGGCTGGGTGCAAGTATCTGGGGTGGTGATTCAGCTCACCTGCTGGAAATCGGAAAAAGGATTCAGGCAGGAGTTGTCGGGATAAACGGTTTCTTCAATCCGGAAGCATGCATGCCCTTTGGGGGTATGAAGCAAAGCGGGGTCGGCAGGGAGCTGTCTGATTTTGGCTTTTACGAATTCATGCACATCCGATCCCTGAAATCCTTCTAAACAAATCTAAGGTTAAAATTTCATCATCAGGGAGGTAAAATGCTTGAATCAGTCGGTAATTTCCACTCCGCCTCTTGTATCAAAGGCCAGGTATCCTTTAATGTTTGATGCTGCAGGTTTTGGTTGCGGGTAATTCCACGCACCGTCCTTCAGTGTGCTGTCTTCGAGAACAATATCATAATAACTGGCCTTGCCTTTCCAGGGGCAGACAGTTACTGTATCGCTGTCTCTGAAATATTCCATATTGACCGATTCCGGTGGGAAATAATGATTTCCTTCCACTCTCTCGGTAGCATTACTATCTGCAAGTACGACTCCTTTGTATTTTGCAACTGGCATATTAAATCCACTCCTTCTGACAATATTGGATTAATTAATTTAAATAAGTAATCATTGTGTAATAATTCAGCAAGGTAAAAGATGAGACAAAACAGCCTAAAAAACTTCGTGGAAACGGAAGTTCCTGCAGACCTTATAGAATATATCCCTAATCGATTTGATGTGGTGGGTGACATTGCAATTGTCAGTATTCCTCCTGAGCTGCGGGATTATTCTGAAATGATTGCAACAAAAATTGTATCCATGAGGGGCAATATCCGGACTGTACTTAACAAAGTAAGTCGGGTCAAAGGCGATCATCGTGTTTCAGATTTTGAAAGTTTGCTGGGTGGCAGTACTGTAACCACACACGGCGAATTCAAATATCGCTATCTTTTGGATCTCTCGGAAGTATTTTTCAATCCCCGGCTGGGTTATGAAAGGCACAGGGTAACATCCCTGGTTCTTCCCGGGGAAGATGTACTGGTTCCCTTTTGTGGGGTGGGTCCGTTTGCAATCCCTGCTGCTATAAGGGATATACGTGTTTTTTGTATCGAAAAGAACCGGCATGCATGTCACTGGCTGGCCGAGAATATACGGTTGAATAACTTTAAGGGAAATATCTATCCCATAAATGCAGATGCCCGGGATATTCCGGTTATTCTTGACATGAAGTTTGACAGGCTCATAGTTCCTACTCCTTATGGGCAGGATCATTTCTTTTCTTTACTCTCTCCCCTTTTGAAAAAAGGAGGTGTGATGCATTTCTATACTTTTAAGGTAGCCGAAGATATCGAAAAATCAAAACAAGCCTTTCAGGATGCAGGTTACGAAATAATTGGTGTGCGAAGATGCGGCAATGTAGCACGTGGTGTCAGCAGATGGGTGTTTGACCTGAAAAAGATCTGTCAGGCAAAAGGGTAAGGTATAAAGATGGCTTCTAAATAAATTAAAATTGGTCTGTAATCATGTCACAAATGTCAACTTCAAAACCAACGATTGTATGCTCCAGTGTGGATGCTGCGAGTATGAACATAATGTCCCGCCTTCTGGAAATGGATGAATGGGAAAAACAATCCTTTGAGCCTCTTTATGAGGATGTAACCAGTATATATGAATCCGGAAAGTTCCTGCTTGTGGAAGTTTCCATCCACCATATCTTTCAGGATGGACTGGACGACAAACTGGGCCAACTTGGATTTCTTCCTTCATGTTTCATTTTTGCTTCCAAACATAAAAGTGATGATGGCCGTAAACTTCTTACCGCCCACTTTACAGGCAATCCTTCGGAGGCAAAATTCGGTGGCTATCCCGGAAAACTTTCAATTGCTTATTCCTCTGCCCTGAAACCTTTACTGATGCAGATACAGTCCTATTCTGCAGGTATGGATTATGATGTGTCTATGGAATCCACACATCACGGGCCTACAGACCTGCAAGTTCCTTCCATCTATGCAGAGATTGGCAGTGGTCCCGCGCAGTGGGATGATAAAGGGGCCGCAGAAGTACTTGCCCGGGCCATACTTACCTTCAATTCCCGGAAATTGCCAATATCTCTGGGATTTGGGGGTGGGCATTATGCAGCCAGGCAATCTGAGATTGTTCTTAGCAATAATGTGACCTTTGGCCATAATATTCCTTCCTACCAGCTGGAATTTGTTGATGAATCTCTTTTTAGCCAGGCAGTGGATAAGTCGGGTGCGGATTTTGTTTATATGGACAGGAAAGCCATTTCTTCTTCTGACAAAGAGCATCTGCATGACCTTGCCCGGCAAAATGGGCTGCTGGTTTTGAGGGAGAGTGATATTCAGCAGATTGGAAATATCCCCTGGGCTATTTTCAAGAATATCCTGATAAGATCCAGGGGCATAGAGCCCACTACACCACCGTTATTTACAGATATTCTCAGAAATGATCTGGAAAATTCTTCACCTGATGTAGTCCCGGATCCAGTTGAATTGGTCATAGATGAAAGACTTGTCCACTATACCTGGAAGAGTAACCCGGACAGTTTCCTGGATATGCTGCAGAAATTTCCGCTTGTATATCTGCAGAGGGACAACGGAACGTATAGGGGTTCTTTCCTGTTATTTGAAAAGAAAGATGCAGAAGACTTGCAGACTCAGATTATAGATGAATGCATTAAAATACTAAAAGAACATTATGAAATTGAGTATATTAGAGAGGACAATCTATTGTATCTTACCTACCGAAAATTCAATCCGATAAAAGCGGAGAGTATAGGCGTTCCCGGAGGACCTCTGTTTGGTAAACTTGCCAGGGGAATTCCTGTTGAGGTTGATGGAAATATTATCCATCCGGATATGGTTCATGAGACAATTACAAAAGATCTTGTCCTGAAAAATATGATTCGTTGAATTCATGATTATCTTTGTGCTCGTGGAGGAAATTGAGTATGAAATCCATTGTTGAAGAGGCATTAGCTCGCTCAGCAGAAGAAAGACAAGTAAGTGCCGAAGCATCGGAACCGAAGGATGTCAATGCGGAGATCGAAGCAGTTTTGAAAGGTATGCATACCAATATTAAAGTTATTGGATGTGGCGGAGGAGGTTCGAACAGCGTCCAGAGGATGACAAATGAGGAAATTAAGGGAGCACAACTTGTAGCCCTCAATACTGATGCTCAACACCTCTTGGATGTTAGTTGTGATAATAAGATACTGATCGGCAAGAAAAAGACCCGTGGTCTGGGTGCCGGCAGTCTCCCTCAAATTGGAGAGGATGCTGCACTTGAAAGTATTGATGAACTCACTGAAGTGGTCGAGGGTACCGACATGGTATTCATCACAGCAGGGCTTGGTGGAGGTACCGGGACCGGTTCCGCAGCTGTGGTAGCAGAGGCTGCCAGGGATGCAGGTGCTCTTACCATTGCTGTTGTAACTCTGCCTTTTGCAGTAGAGGGAGAGGTGCGCCGTACCAATGCTGAAGCAGGACTGGAAAGACTCAGGGATGTTGCCGATACTGTAATTGTAGTACCCAATGACAAACTTCTGGAAGTAGTGCCACGTTTGCCTTTGCAGGCCGCATTCAAGGTTTCGGATGAAGTGTTAATGAGGGCTGTAAAGGGAATTACCGAACTGATAACCAAACCCGGTCTTGTTAACCTTGACTTTGCCGATGTACGTACCGTCATGCAGAACGGTGGCGTTGCCATGATCGGTCTGGGAGAGGCTGATGGTGATAGTAAGGCCAGTGAATCCGTACAGAAAGCATTACGCAGTCCACTTCTTGACGTGGATATCTCCGGTGCAACCTCTGCACTTGTTAATGTTGTCGGTGGTCAGGACATGACTGTTTCAGAAGCAGAAGGAGTAGTTCAGGAAGTCTATAGCAGGATAGACCCTGGTGCAAGACTCATATGGGGTGCACAGGTCGATCCGGATCTGGAACACACAGTGCGCACAATGATAGTTGTGACTGGTGTCAAATCACCGCAAATATATGGCCCGGGCGGAGCAAAGAACGTTACAAGGAGATATGGAATAGACTTTGTGGGATGATTTCCTGCATTTTCTATTTTGGATATCATATTCCTCCAGTCGAAAGATATTTTGCATATAAGGTTATGTGAGTGGCGCTATAGTTTTATAGCATAATTTTACTTTAACTACTTTCATACCAATTATTCAACGTTTATCGGTTGTGGATATTTTGGCAGAGAACATATTAAAATCAGCAATGAACAATCGCAGTGTCAGCCAGATCCTGAAGTCCTATTACAGGGTGCTGAAACTTTCCAGAAAGCCTGCCCGGGAAGAGTTCCTCATGATCTCAAAAGTTGCAGGTGCAGGGATTGTAGCAATCGGCTTTGTTGGCTTTGTGGTCTATATATTGCTGACCGAATTGCCGACATGGGTGTAACTCTATGAGTGAAGATAGCGCTATATTCGTGATAAAGACGACTGCAAATCAGGAACGCTCAGTTGCCGGAATGCTGGCCAAAGTGGCCAAAAAGGAGAATCTGGATATACGGGCCCTTCTTGCACCGGATGAGCTTAAGGGTTATGTACTTGCGGAATCTTCGAATTCAGGTGAGGTCGAACAGGCTATTCAGACGGTTCCCCACGCAAGGGCCGTTGTGAAGGGTCAATCGAGCATGGAAGAAATCATGCATTTCCTGACTCCCAAACCAACGGTTACAGGAATCACGGAAGGCGCGATCATAGAGGTTACTTCAGGTCCTTTCAAGGGAGAAAAAGCACGTGTCAAGCGTGTTGATGAAGGACATGAAGAAATCACTGTCGAGCTTTTCGATGCTGTGGTACCTATCCCCATTACTATTCGTGGGGATACAGTGAGAATACTCCGCAAAGAAGAGGAGTAAAGCCAATTAAAAATAATTATTTCAATCAAAATTAAAAGGTGATGATTAATGTCAAGTGTTGTTGAAGCATTGGTTCCCGGCGGTAAAGCAAACCCGGGTCCTCCATTGGGTCCGGCTCTCGGGCCATTGGGTGTGAACATTAAGGAAGTTGTTGACACTATAAATGAAAAGACCAGTGATTACAATGGAATGCAGGTTCCTGTAAAGGTCATTGTGGGTGATGATAAAAGTGTGGAGATCGAAGTAGGTACTCCTCCAACCGCCGCCCTTGTCCTTCAGGAAGCTGGTATAAGCAAGGGTGCAGGTGAAGAAGGTGGCAGTGAAATTGTAGGAAATCTCAGTATCACTCAGCTTGCCAAGATAGCCCGTATGAAAAAGGACGACCTCCTTTCCTATGAAATGAAATCAGCCATCAAGGAAGTTCTCGGTACATGTGTACCAATGGGAGTTACCGGTGAAGGAATGGATCCCCGGAATTGCCAGAAGGCAATTGATGAAGGTAAATTTGATGAGGCACTTGCCTCTGAAGCATGGTAACCCCATGCTTTTCATTTGACCGATAGGTTTAAAAATAATTGTCCTATATTGGTGAGCCCGTATAGATGACAATAAATCGTTCCGTAGGAGGCCTTTGTGGCTGATGATCACTACGGGAGGTAAGTATGGTAGAAGAATCTATATTAAACACAGTCGAAAGGTTATTTGAGGAATCCCCACAGCGCAATTTTGCGGAAAGTGTGGATCTTGCCATCAATTTAAAAAACCTTGACATGAGCCAGCCCAAATATCGTGTAGATGAAGGAATTTATTTACCCAATGGCCTTGGAAAGGACCTTAAGATCGCTGTTTTTGCAAAGGGTGAAGTAGGCCTTCAGGCAAAGGAAGCGGGCTGTGACTATGTTTTCACCGAGGAAGATATTAATGACCTCGCAGATGACAAAAGTCGCGCACGTTCCATTGCTAATGAATGTGACTTCTTCATTGCCGAAGTGCAGTACATGCCACTTATCGGTAAAACCCTTGGTGCAATTCTCGGTCCCAGAGGTAAGATGCCTGTCCCACTTACGCCAGATAAAAACGTGGCGGACATGATTAAATCCTCTAAGAATTCTATTCGCATTCGTTCCAAGGATAAACTCACTTTCCACGTTGCAGTGGGGAGAAGGGATATGGATGCAGAAAGAATTGCAGAGAATATTGAAAGCATTGTGAACAGGGTTGAGTCTGTACTTGATAAAGGAAAACAGAATCTCAAGTCCATATATGTTACAACCACAATGGGCAAATCTTTGAGGGTGGTATGATGGAAGAAGAGCTTCACCACAGTGAACATATCCCTCAATGGAAAAAACAGGAAATAGAGGATATAAAGGCTCTCATCGAAAAATATCCATTGTTTGGTATTGTAGGTGTGGGAGGTATCCCGGCCAAACAACTCCAGGCTATGAGACGTGAACTGAAAGATGTGGCAGTCCTCAAAGTATCCAGGAACACTCTTGTCAACAGGGCACTGGAAGGCTCCTCTAAAGATTGTTCTGAAATGATTGATTATCTTAATCAACAATGTGCACTAATTTTCACCAATGAGAATCCTTTCAAACTCTATAAGTTGCTTGAGCAGAGCAAGACCCCTTCGCCAATAAAGGCAGGTGCTATTGCTCCTCAGGATATAAAGGTGGAAAAAGGTCCAACCAGTTTCCCGCCGGGTCCCATTCTCGGAGATCTCCAGAGTGCTGGAATCCCGGCAGCCATCGATGCCGGTAAAGTTGTAGTCAGCCAAAGCAAGGTTGTTACAGAAGAGGGTAATGTAGTATCCCAGAAGCTTGCTTCAATGCTTGCAAGGCTTGAGATATTCCCTATAGAAGTGGGACTTGACCTTCATGCAGTTTTTGAAGATGGTTCGATCTATACTCCCGATGTACTGGCAATTGACAATGATAAATACTTCTCCGACATTGCCGCAGCGTCCAGACAGGCGTTCAATCTGGCAGTCAATGTAGCATACCCAACAACCGCTACGATCAGTACTTTGATCTCCAAGGCATCTTCCCAAGCAATAAACCTTGGTATCAATGCAACAGTACTGGAACCAGAGATCATGGATTCCCTGCTTGGAAAAGCACATTCCCAGATGATTTCACTCGCATCTGCTGTATCTGCAAACAATGAAGATGCAGTGGACGAGGATCTCAAATCCGTTCTGGGTGCAGCAGCACAAAGTGCGGCTACAACAGTTGAAAAACAGCCTGCTGAAGAAGCAGCTGAGGAAGAAGTAGAAGAGGAAGAAGAGGATGCAGAAGAGAACGGTATGGCCGGTCTTGGAGCACTTTTCGGATGAGATTTAAGATTAATTACAGGTGATTCACAATGGAATATATATATGCAGCACTTTTACTCCACAACGCTGGAAAAGATGTTACTGAAGATGCAGTAAAAGCTGTCCTTGAGGCAGCAGGTACCGATGTAGACGAAGCACGTGCAAAAGCTCTCATTGCAGCTCTTGAAGATGTAGACATCGAAGAAGCTATGAGCACCGCAGCAGTTGCAGCAGCACCTGCAGCAGCACCAGCAGCAGCACCTGCTGAAGCTACAGAAGAGGCAGCTGAGGCTGAGGAAGAAGAGGAAGAAGACGAGGCAGAAGAGAGCGGCATGGCCGGTCTTGGTGCACTCTTTGGATAATTTCCTCACTTTGTCCGCTACGGCGGACATCTTTTTACTTTTTAATAATAGACAGTCGACTTTATCTGTATTGACCAACAAGGTTGTGGTCAATGTCCCGTTTCTCAATTGTATCTACCCTTCATCCGGTGTGGCAAATGAAAATACGTAGGCGTCCCTATGTTCTGTCACACGGTGTAACTTCCCGTTGCAATATGCAATGTCCTTTCTGTGAATACTGGCAGGAAGAAAAAGCAGAGATGACATTTGAAGAAATTGCCCAAATGCTTGACGAGGCTGCAGATTTTGGTATAGGTGTCTACAATGCCTGGACAACGGAACCCCTGCTTCGAGAAGATCTTCCTGCTATTCTGGAACATGCTCATTCAAAAGGCATAATGACTTCTCTGGTAACCAATGGTCTGCTTCTGGAAAAACGCCTGCCTGATCTTTCAAACCTTGATTTACTTTCTATTTCGGTAGACGGGCTGGAAAGTTACAGAGAGATAAGGGGCATCGATATATCCCGCATCCTTCCCGGGATCAAAAAAAGTGTTGAGATAATGGAACGTCCTGTTCTGTTGAATTGTGTTATAAGCTCTAAAAACGTGGATGAACTAACCGACCTTGTGTATTTTGCAGCAGAGATTGGTGCCAGGATTTCTTTTGAACCTCTGTATGAATTTGAAAATATCAAGGATGATGTATGGGAGAACATGGAGGTTAAAGACCGTGAGGCATATCGCAAAGCTCTGGATTCACTGATAGAGATGAAATCACAGGGCTATCCGATTATTAATTCCCTAACCTATCTCAAAATGGTACGTAACAGAAAACCATCTTTCAAATGCCATGCTCCTGATATTATACTGAATGTGGGTTGTGATGGTATGGTGGAAACATGCCGGGTTCATCGCCAACCCCTTGCTGATATCAGAAAGGGTGTGGAAAATGCCTGGGAGGCAAGTACAGCGACCATGACAAAAATCGTGAATGAATGCGATAAATGCCTTTTCTTCGGTTATGCCGAAAACAGCTTACTGTATGATTACAATCTGGAGGCGTTGCGTCATTACGAATGGATGTGATCATTTTTCTATCCGGATTTCCGGATGACCTGTAATATCCAGTCTTTGCGCAGCATTTCCACCATTGATAGCTATTTCCAGAAAGCTGTGGCTGCCTGTAAGGATCAGCAATTCATTTTTTTGTACTCTGCCATAAGTCAGGGAATAAGACGCTATATTTCCCTTAACTACTAACTTTTCTGCAGGTCTGGCAAAGTCTTCCAGCATCTTTGTCGGAATATTTGTTATTACATTTCCAAAACTGTCGATGTATAGGACTTTTCCATAAAGTTTGTCCACAGATGCATTGGCTTTTCCGAAATTAAGTTTTTCAAAGGTTTCTATGGGTTGGCCTATATCCTCTGCTTCATGGCCAGATGCCAGCAAACCGGCCGCAGGGGCGAATATGTCCCTGCCATGGAATGTATTGGATATTTTGTCCAGCATGGCTTTTTCTCCAATCTCGAAAACCTCAACATCGCCAATCCGTTGGGCAGCAGGGATGAGCAGTCCGTTATCCGGTCCGACAAAGTACTGATTTGCTGCGCGTACAATTATAGCTTTTCTGCCGGTACCGACCCCGGGGTCCACCACTGCCAGATGGATTGTACCTGAAGGAAAAAAGTGTGTGGTGGTGTAAAGGGCAAAAGCCGCAGATAATATATCTCCCTGATTTATATCATGTGTCAGGTCGATGAATGTTGGATCTTCGCACATGTCCAGGATAACCGCTTTCATGGAGGCAGGATAGAGATCCTTGAAATCTGTTGTAAGGGTAATTATTTTCATAACATTTTGTTTTGAAAGGGAACTTATATGGGTGTCGCCAGTGGGCTTTTTTTTAAAAGGTTTATATACTAAATCATCTATGTACCATCAATAAGCCGATGCTATTTAGTAAATCTTCATAAGATTGGAGGTATTATTATGGAAAGTTCTCAATTATTCTTGATATTATTGGCAGTCTACTTAGCTGGACTGATCGGTATAGGCTGGTATTTTACCAAAAGACAAAACACAGTAACCGATTTCTGGCTTGCCGGCAGACGTATCGGGACGATCGGTGTAGGATTCTCCTCAGCAGCATCCTGGTTGACGGCAGGAGGCCTGCTTTCAGTTATTGCATTCTTCATGCTGCAGGGAATGGGATCTATATGGGGATTTGTGGCTCCCAACATTCTTGCTCTTCTGATAATTGCTATCTTTGTGAAGAAGATAAAGAATCTGCCTGCAATAACCCAGGCAGAATTACTTGAGCAACGTTACAGTGCGGCAATCAGGGCGCCGATAGGTATTATAATTACTATCGTCATGATTCTTTTTGCAGTGGCTGATATCAAAGGTTTCGCTCTCGTACTTGAGATATTCTATGGTTTTGATCCACTGTATGCAGCCCTGATTGTTGCTCTGGCAGTCTCTGTTTATGTTACTTTAGGAGGTCTTAGTGCGGTTGTCTGGACCGATGTGGTGCAGTTCCTTTTCCTTTCTGTGTTCACTATAGTCATCGCAATTGTTGCTGTAGGAGCAGCTACAGGTGGTGCTGTTGATGCCCCTGCCAATACAGGCGAATTATTCTCCAGTGTCTCTTCTGGCTGGTGGAATCCGCTGTCTATCGGAATCCCGATGGTATTGATATTTTTGTTTGCAATCGTTCCCGGCTGGATCACCGAGCAGGACCCCTGGCAGAAAGTATGGGCTGCGCGTGATTCTAAATCCGCACGTAATGGAATGCTTCTGGGTACCCTCTTGATAACAATTGTATTTGCGGGTTGTGCGGTAATTGCTATCGCTCTGAGTTCCATTTACCCGGAAATACCGGCTGCAGGTTTCCCTATGGGAATGGCTCAGGCAGAACCGGCATTGCTTGTATTTGTGCTTGAAAACTTTTCCCAGCTGGTTATTGCCCTGAGTGCGATAGGCCTTGCTGCTGCTGCTATGTCCTGTACGGATACCTTTGCAACTTCCGGTGCATCCTGTGTGTCCCGTGATATCTATCAACGTTTCATTAAACCGGATGCCACCATGAAACAGATGCTTGCGGTTAACAGGCTCAGTGTACTTTTTATAGTCCTTGCAGCTACTGTGGGTTCGTTTTTCATTACCAGTATCCTTGAAGCTATTCATATAGCCACATACATTGCCAGTGCTTCCTACTTCTTCCCATTGATGGGAGGTCTTTACTGGAAGCGTGCTACCAAGGAAGGTGCCATGGCAGGCCTTATTGTAGGTGCAGTCGTCCAGATAAGCCTGATTGTGTATGATATTTACATGACAGCTCCAATGGCTCCTGCATATCTCCAGACGGTTCACCCGGTCCTGATGAACCACGGTGTCATTGCTGGCATGGGCCTTAGTGCAGTTGCCTTTTTCGGAGTATCCCTGTTAACAAAACCATCCAGTGCTGTCAATCTTGCTCCCTTCTTCAAGGAAGAGGCAAAGAACCTGGCAGCTGAAGCAACAGTTACAGTTGAGGACGACGATCCCAAATTCCAGAAGTTCCTCAAGAGAATCGATGAGCAACTCGCCGGTGAAAGAGCACATCTGCATGTGCGGCTGGAAAGTTCGGCTTCCGTGAACTGGCACAGGTTCGTTGAATCCCTGCGCTCTTCCTACGTTGCCTGGCTAACTCCTACCGGAATGAATTCTGTATATCGCCTTGTACAGGCGGATATGCTTTCCTGCGTATCCATAACACGTGGTACCACAGATAAAGAGATCTGGTTTGCCTCGGAACCTCCTGTATCGGAAATGGGTGCCCAGAAGAAGGAACTCTATGTAGCCTATAATGAGGTTGCTGCAGCCCTTGAAAGCATGGGTGTTTTCCTTACGATAGTCGAAGAATGAGTGAAGGGGCAATCCCTTCCTTTCTTGGACACCGATAACTTTTTTAAATAATCTGTCGGTGGATAGTATAATGCGAAAACAAGTGGTAGTCCTATTTCTGATTCTCACTTCAGCCATCTATTTTAGTGGTTGCATCGATGACATTATACCTGTTGATGAAACCACTGAAACAGCCAATGCATCGGAGTATACACTGGACCCGTTCATTGCTAATGTTTCATGTGAGTGCGGAATTAATACGACTACTTTCTACCTTTTCCCCGATTCACCTGTAAAAGCGGTTTATGTACTTGAGAATGTAGATCGTCTTGAGGTAGTTCCCCTGGAAGATATTACAAATCCAGGTACCGATGTACTTTCAAACATTGTAATTGTGGCCAAACCGGGAGGATATAACGGTAACCCAGCTGCAACAGTCAGACAGTTGTCCACCTCGGGTCCAATGGATTCGATAGACTATACCCTTTCTGAAGAATCCGAGTCCGGGCAGACCAAACAGGTAATTTCCTTCAATCAAAGTCTTACAGGGTTTGTGGCCTATACAATGGAGGTGCCTATGGGGCAGGATTTTATGTATGTACCATCACACCTTTCCACTGTAAGGGTGGTCCTTCCAGAAGGGTATACAACAGGCAACCAGTTTATAGGGAAGGTTGAACCAGCACCCGATTCCAGGTATGTCGATGAACAGGGCAGGGAAGTACTTGTCTGGAATAACCTACGTCAGAATACTTCTTCATCATTGTCTTCTATGGCAAAAGGTTTTTTGCCTTCCGATGAAGAAGAGCAAGAAGAAATTAAGTTTAAGACTCTCTATCTCAAATATTATTCAGAAGATGCACCCCGTAACCTGCTGATCGGTACATCAATACTTGGTGTAGGCGTGCTTCTGGTCATTGGGAATTATCTGCGTAATCGTAAAAAACTGAATGAAACGATACGGATAGCAGAAGAAAACTGGAAAAAAGATAAAAATCGTTGAAGGTTATATCACAAATTGCATTCCATCGTATCCCATAGGGAATTTCTGTGCTGCGGTAGAATGGGGTTTGAAGAAGTGGCTCATGTGGGTAAAAACGACTTCTTTTGCCTTTATCTTTTGGGCAAGTTCCAGTGCATCTTTTGCATCCATATGTTTTTTGATATGCAACACATCTGAATCCGGTACAATTGCATCGGCTATCAAAAGGTCAGGACTGTCAATCAATTCAAGACTTTTTTGAGGGATTTGCCCTTCGCAATCTCCCGTGAATACCACTTTTTTACCATCTTCTTCTATGATTACGCCTACAGGATTGCTCACCGGCCTGTGCTTGACTTCAAAAAGAGTAACCTTAAGCCCTATAATTTCAAAGGTCTCATTGATTTTTACGTTGTTTCTCCTGGGTTTCAAAAAAGCCAGGTATTCCAGGATGTAGTCAAGGGTTTCAGCAAGCCCGTATACATCTACCTTCCTTTGCACCCTGTGGAATTCCCCAAAACCGGTAAAATGATCATAATGACCGTGAGTCCATATCACTCCGTCCACGTGCTTTATATTGTGCTCAAGCAATTGCTGGCGCAGGTCGGGCCCTGTGTCCAGCAAAATTGTACCGGTCTTTGATTCTACAAGAATAGAACATCTGAGACGGTTGCTTTTCCCACCCTTTTGTCCATCCTGGCAGGTGGGACAGTTACAGCCGATAACCGGTGTACCGGGAGCATCTCCTGTGCCCAGTAATGTCACTTTCACTTAAGACACCCTGTCATACTGCTGAAGGTATTTTTCGGATTTTATATGTGAACGACTGTTGAATGATTCCACTGCATCAAGAAGGTCTTTGTTACTGAGTTCCCGACGCTCCTCTAGCAGGGCATCCAGGACGCCCTCCCGGATTACCACTCTCAGGTCGGATCCACTATAACCTTCTGTAATTTCGGCAATTGCTGCAGTGTCAAAGTCCCCTTCGATATGCCTTGTGACAATGTCAAGGATATTTTTCCTCATCTCATAATCCGGAAAAGGGAATTCAAGTATTTCATCAAATCTTCTCCATGCAGCTGAGTCCAGCATGTGAGGATGGTTGGTAGCAGCGATCAGGAGTACTCCGTCCCTTGTTAGACTTATTTCATCGATTGCCTTGAGGAGTGTGTTGACAGCTCTTTTCAGGGCCGCATGTTCATCCGAGGTCCGGGTTTTTGCAATAAAGTCGAATTCATCCACAAAAAGAATGCAGGGATTGAGTTTTTTTGCCAGTTCAAATACCCTGTCAATGTTCTTTGCTGTTTCACCAAGATACTGGTCTGTAATCATGGATAATTTTACTTCAACAAAAGGAATGGATAACATTTCGGAGAGTGCTCTTGCAACTGATGTTTTCCCGGTGCCCGGGGGACCAACCAGCAATACCTTGCCCACATCGTACAGCCCAATTTCTTTCAGGTAATCCCTAAATTTGATGGCTTTGACTATCTTGTCAACTTCGGATTTCTGTTTTTTTGTGAGGATTAGTTCGGACATGCCCTGTTGTATATCTTCCGGGGCCAGGAGTTGTGCCAGTTTGAGCATATCTTCCCCGCCTTCTTCCTCCATTACCTCGGCTTTGAGGGAGTCTATCCATTCCCTGTCTACTTCCTTGGGTTTGGTGCTGTCCCGTGTTTTACTGTAGCTGACTCCTTCTTTTTCAGCTTTCTCAAAGTAATAGGCCAGTGCAGGATTTTCTTCGATACGACTGAAAGTGTCCTGTTTTTCGAACCAGCTAATGGCCATATCAAGAGAAGTTAATTTGATCTTGTAACCAACTTCATCGATTTCTACGAAGGGAAGGCCCTTTAATACTTTTTTAGTTTCACTTTCTCCATACAGTTTATTCACGTCAGTGAGGGATACATGAATGGGTCGGGGTACTCCTTTGGCCTCTTTTTTCCAGTAGTGCTTCCTTATGGGTTTTGGAAGGTCGTTGACATCCAATACTTGATTCTGGTTGTATATCTGGGCCGTCAACAAAAGTTCTATTATATCAAGTGTATTGTCGGACATTTTGATACCTTACATCCAGGATTTTTATTTAAGGGCAGGTCGAAAACGGTTTGTCTGAACCACCCTATTATGTATTTTCCCTAAATATAACTTATGCCACCCTGTTCGCATGTTCCAAGTCAGGCAAGTTTTAGATAGCCTTTACCGGGGGTGTAGATGTCTCCCGAATTTTTCAGGTTTTCAAGAGTTTTTTCGATTTTTTCTCTCTCAAAACCTGCCTCTTCAGCCATCTGGAATAACTGTCTGATCTGAATTTTTTCCTGTTTTTCAAGAGCATTTATGATATATTTAGAAGGATTTGCAGATCTTTTTTGAGTAGGCGGGCTTGGCTGGAGCTGATCAATGCTTGCATCTGATAGAATCTGGCTGACTTTTTTTGAATCGGATCCCTGTAGCTGTGCCTGAAGAGCTGTTCGTGCCGCTATTGCTTCATCGAGTATTTCTGTCCTGTGGAATTTCCTCAATTTACGAAACTGCAAGGTTGCACCACATCTCTGGCATTTTATGGTTTTTTGACCCCGGTCTTCTGTAACCTGGCATTGCAAGCGGCATTTGGTGCAAATTATTACAGCATAGGCTACCATGTAAACACTTCCTTATTTGCCATAGCGGCGTTTCCTTTTCTGAAAATCCCTGATAATACGCAAAAAATCAATCCTTCTGAAACGGTTCCAGTTAATATCTGTGAAATATAGTTCTGAATAGACTGATTGCCATATAAGAAAATCTGAAAGATGTCTTCCTCCCGAGCGTATTATCAAATCCGGTTCTCCTTCTATTGTCAGATGGGATTCAAGAATATTGTCATCAATATCTTCCGGTTCTATGTTTCCTTTTTCTACATCACAGAGAATTGTCCTGACAGAAGAGGTAATCTCTTTTTTTCCTCCATATCCCAGTACAAAAATGATGCTGGGGTTTTTTCCGGGTTTTGTGAGTAATGTACTGCCGTCTTCTCCATATACGTCATAGCCTGTTTTAGGGGGCAGTTTGACGCATATTCTTTCAATGACCTGAACCAATCTGTAAATCATCTTGTTTTTGAGATCGGCTTTTTCATCCAGAATATCCACATTAAAATAGATTTTCTTGATGTCAAACTCCTGGCACCAGTTTATGAATTGGAGTGTTTTTTGGCTACTATTTTTTTGGAGTAGATCTGTTTCAGGCAGGACTATTGCAAGAGAGGAAGGTGGATTTTGATGTTCCTGTTGTATTTTTTTCAGGAGATGGTTTTCGTACAATTTATGTAGCAACCCGAAGCCCTCCTTCTGAGATGTCATTTGGCAGTTGAGACTATCTTTATAACATCTCCGTCCTTGAGTTCATATTTGTCTCCGAGTCTCATCCGGGTGCGCCCGTCTACAGCATAAAGGAAACGGTCCCCAATGTCGGTATGCACCTTGTATGCAAGTTCATGCGCAGTGGATCCTTTTTTGACCAGGTAGGCATCAGGAAGCATGCGACCTTTCTTGTCGGTCCAGTGCCCTTCATCTTCGACAGGGTAAACTACAATTAGGTCGAGCTGGTCAAAGACTGCCCGGTTGATGCATTCCTGTACTCCACATCCATGGGGTTTGCGGGATACCACGAAATTTTTAAGTTTTTCCAGTCCCTTTATCTGTTTTTCACTCAGGTCGCTTCCCTCTATGGCAAAGTCTTCATCACCTGGTTTGTAATCAATTGCTCCGGTACTGGCCGCATTTCGGATGGCCAATTCGGCTGCAGCACTTGTGGGTACGACTATAATCTCAAGTTTTTCAAGGTTTTCGACATTTTCCGGTGGGGCTACATCCAGTTTGTTCGCGGCGATGATGACAGGTTTGCTGAGCAGTCGGATGTACTCACAGAGCTGGCACATATCTTCATCTTCCCATTTGATATATTCGCGTTTGCCGAGCTGGTCTATTGCTATGTTCACATGTTCTTCACAGACCCCGGCTCCCATGAGCTGGTTTGCAATTGCTTCCTCTACCTTTAGATTCTCTGCTTTTATTTTGCGTGCCAGGCGTTCCCAGTTGCGACACAGGATACCTTTCATCCACATGGTAATCTCCCTGTTGAGGAAATCGACATCCTCCAGGGGATCATGGCTGCCGATATCGCCAGGGTTGCCCTCTATATCTGTGGCGCCGGAGGCATCAATTACGTGAATGATTGCCTGGGCCTGGCTCAGTTCGTCCAGAAAGGCATTTCCCAGCCCGCGACCCTGGTGGGCATCGGGCACAAGACCGGCCACATCGATGATCTCGATTGGTACAAAGCGTATCCCGTCTTCACAGTTACCACATCTTTTGTCCCGCTCGATACACGGGCAGGTTGTGCGAACGTAGGTGATCCCACGATTGGCATCAATGGTGGTGAATGGGTAATTGGCGATATCCACCTCTGCCATGGTTGCGGCTTTGAAGAATGTTGATTTGCCTGCATTTGGCTTTCCTGCAAGGCCTATAGTCATTGTCATGTTCTATCAATCACATGCTTGATGGATTTAACTTTTGTTGGTGGTTTAACGCTTTACCACCAAACATTTATATTCGAGAAGATAATTAGGAACCCAAGTCAATGAGTGTCCCGGTAGGGTAGCGGATATCCTTGGGGCCTGCGGAGCCTTAGACCTGAGTTCAAGTCTCAGTCGGGACGTACATTGTACTTTTCGGAGGCACTTTTTCCGTGTGGGGTTAACTAACCCCTCCTCGGTGGTGCCTCTTATGAGTATCTCCCTTTTTTGTTGTCATTTCTACTAATAGTCTCAAACATGTATTCGGTGTAACCACACATCTAAGAATAATCATAATCGATTATCTTTCCGATGTGAAAAATGTGGTTATGAAACTAATGCAGACCTAACCTAATCGGTGCAATGAATATTGAACACAAAACACGGGATTACAGGTATATCCTGGAATCTCAGGGGTGCTTGTCAGCCACCCGGACGAATGCTTAATTGACATTCAAGCACCTTCCATAAGGGAGGGGTAGTTGACAATCTAGGGGTTGTGGAAACAGTTTACTTGCAGGGAATGAAGGACTGAAGACTGAATATTGCCGGGAAGTAGCTCAGAAATACCTATACCATCGGTTGTAGGCATATCAGGCCTTCTCCTCTACTTTACCCCTTCTTATTTATAAGATATTAGTTAATACTGTACCCATCTGCTGTATATTTTCGATATCTTTTTCTCACTCTTTCAAGCAACTTTTATATAGAAGTTCAATCATCTAGAACGAACAGGTTGAGAGTACATAGTGCTCTTTTCTTGATGCAATTTACTGGATCATAATTATATAAGGAGGTCAAAGTTTGGCAGGACAGCCGATATACATTTTAGCAGACGGAAGTCAGGTAACAAGGGGCAGAGATGCCCAGAGCAACAATATTCTGGCAGGCAAGGCAGTTGCCAACGCAGTCCGTACTACCCTTGGTCCCAAGGGTATGGACAAGATGCTTGTGGATTCAATGGGTGATGTGGTAATCACCAATGACGGTGCAACCATTCTCAAGGAAATGGACATTGAACACCCCACGGCCAAAATGATCGTTGAGGTGGCCAAGACCCAGGATGATGAAGTCGGAGACGGTACGACAACAGCAGCCGTACTGGCCGGTGAATTCCTTTCCAAGGCAGAGGAACTTCTCAAGAAAGGTGTACACCCCACAATTATTGCAACAGGTTACAGGCAGGCATCCAAAAAGGCGATTGAAATCGTAAAAAGTATAAGTATAGATATTTCCCGTGACGATACTGAAGCCCTCAAAAAAGTGGCAAAAACCGCAATTACCGGCAAAGGTGCAGAATCTCACAAGGAAATGCTTGCAGAGCTTACCGTTGAAGCCGTATCTCTCATAGGAGAAGAAACGGATGATGGCTATGTTGCAGATGTAAGTGACATCAAGATAGAAAAGCAGGCTGGTGAAAGTGTTGGTGAGTCCAAACTTGTAAAAGGCCTTGTTCTTGATAAAGCCCGCACACATCCCAATATGCCCGAAAAGGTAGAGGATGCAAAAATCCTTGTCCTCAGTATCCCGGTTGAATTCAAAAAGACCGAGATGGATGCCGAGATCAAGATATCTTCCCCGGATCAGATGCAGATGTTTTTGGACCAGGAAGAAAAGATGGTCAAACAGATGACCGACAAGATTCTGAATTCCGGTGCAAATGTTGTATTCTGCCAGAAAGGAATCGATGACCTTGCACAATATTACCTCGAAAAGGCTGGCGTATATGCCGCCAAGAGGCTCAAAAAGAGCGATCTGGATCGTATCTGTGAAGCTACTGGTGCAACAAATATTCAGGATATCGATGAAATCACTGCCAATGACCTGGGTTCTGCAGACCTTGTGGAAGAACGTGATATAAAAGGCAACAAGATGACCTATATCACAGGATGCAGGGAAAAGAAAGCTGTTTCAATAATCCTTCACGGTGGTACCCAGCACGTTGTAGATTCTCTCCAGCATGCTATGGATGATGCTCTTCACGTAGTTGCTGTGGCTCTGGAAGACGGCAAGGTCGTCGCAGGCGGTGGATCTCCGGAAGTAGAACTCTCCATGCGTCTTGGTGAATATGCATCCTCCCTCAGTGGCAGGGAACAGCTTGCAGTTGCCAAATTCGCAGAAGCATTTGAAGTAATTCCCGAGACCCTTGCCGAAAACTCAGGTTATGACCCAATAAACAAACTTGTTGAACTGCGTTCCAAACATGAAGAAGGTAACAAGAGAATGGGGCTTAATGTATACACCGGCGAGGTTGTTGACATGTGGGAGAGCAATGTAATCGAACCACTACGTGCCAAGACACAGGCAATTAATGCCGGAACCGAAGCAGCTGTCATGGTTCTCAGAATTGATGACGTTGTTGCGGCATCCCCTCACTCCAACCAGGCATCCCCCGAAATGCCTGATATGGACATGGATATGTAAGATAAGGTGGTTTCTATCACCTTCTTTTTTTTTAATGTGATTACTTTTCAGGGTAAAATTTAAATATATTGTTAACCATTGAGAGCACATGGTTAACAGCAATGATTTATCCGATCCCCCAGTCAGGAAAATGGTCTATGCAGCCCTTTTTGCTTCCATGACCGCCGTAGGTGCTTACATCAGTATTCCGGTGGGTTTGGTACCTGTTACCCTGCAGACATTATTTGTAATTCTTGCAGGGGCGGTACTGGGTGCTCGATGGGGTATGCTAAGTATGTTCATCTATGTTTTACTCGGTATTGTAGGGTTACCTGTGTTTTCAGGGGGCAGTTCCGGACTCGGTGTGCTGGTTGGTCCCACAGGGGGCTATATCATAGGTTTCATTCTGGCAGCTCTTGTAATTGGTTTCCTCTTTGAAAAATTCCAGTACAGGTCCATTGCTGGTATGGTTGCCATATTCCTTGCCGGTATGATCGCCATCTACATTCCCGGCTATTTCCAGTTGATGTATGTGGCATCCCTAGGAGTACAGGAAACATTTGCATTGGGTGTTGCTCCATTTATCCCGGGAGCTGCTATTAAGATTGCAGCTGCGACCCTCATTTATCGATATCTCAAGACGGAATCTTTGGTATGATAGAGATTAAGGATCTAAGTTTTGGTTTCAAGGAAAATCAACGTATTCTTGACAGCATCAATGTGTCGGTTGACAGCGGTGAACTCATTGCCGTAGTAGGCGGTAATGGTAGCGGTAAGTCCACCTTTGTCAGGCATCTGAATGGTTTACTGCTGCCTGATGAAGGTATGGTGAAAATATGGGGTATGGACACATGCGTAATCTCCAATCTAACTGCTATACGCAGGAAAGTTGGTATGGTTTTCCAGAATCCCCTCACCCAGTTCGTAGGTGCTACTGTAGAGGAAGATGTGGCTTTTGGTCTTGAGAACCTGGCCTATCCTGCATCAGTAATCCGTAAAAAAACGGATGTTTCTCTTGCAGAGCTGGGGATATCCCATCTGGCAGGTAAATCCCCTTTGGAACTAAGTGGAGGACAGATGCAGCTTGCAGCTCTTGCAGGTGTCCTTGTCATGGAGCCTGAATGTGTGATATTTGACGAGGTAACCACCATGCTGGACCCCTTCTCAAAACAACAGGTGCTTGCAACCATCACCAGGCTTCATGAAAAGGGCAAGACGATAATAATGGTCACCCACGACCTGGAGGAGGTCCATCTTGCTGAAAGGGTTATAGCTTTTGAAAAGGGCAGGATTGTTTATGATGGCAAATCCTCTTTGTTTTTTGATTCCCCTGCTGTGTCAAACTCCGGTATTTCAATTCCTCCTCTTACTGAACTTGCCCTGTGGCTGCGGAATAATGGTCTGAAAGAGATCGATGTTTCAAACCCTGATGTTAATACACTGGAGGAATCTATCTGGCAATTGAAGTCAAGAATTTGAATTTTTCATACGGGCAAAATTTAGTTTTACAAAATGTATCCATGTGCATAAAACCCGGTGAAATCGTGGGGTTGACGGGGCCTGTAGGCGCGGGCAAATCAACCTTGTTGCGTCTGCTTGTTGGTCTGCTAGAACCGGACAAAGGTATTGTGCAAATTGATGGTTGTCCATTCCATGTTAAAAAAGTCAGAGAAATGGTAGGTGTCCTGTTTCAGCATTCTTCCAGACAACTCTTTGAAAAAACGGTTTATGATGATATTGCTTTTGGTCCTTCTAATTTTGGTTTTGATAGAAGGGATATTGAAAGGCAGGTCAACAAGGCAGTAAATATAGTGGGTCTGGATAAATCCCTCCTTGAAGCATCTCCCTTCGGGATTAGTGGAGGGGAACAGAAATTGGTGTCTCTGGCAGGAATAGTTGCCCAGTCTCCCCGATATATGGTGCTCGATGAACCTTTTGCAGGGCTTGATACAAAGGGAAAAACGCGCCTCCCTCATATTCTACAGACCTTGCAGAATATGGGATTAGGAATCATCGTAATTTCTCATCACCTTGATAAACTGCTGGGAGTAGCTCCGCGAATTATCTACCTGCGGGATGGAATAATTTGTTTTGATGGTCAAAGGCAGCAGTACCTTTTGGATGATAGTCTTCCTCTACCGCCTATAACCGCTTTGATGAAGAGGCTGCATGCAAGGGGTTTACCAGTGAACCCGGCTACGTTTACAGTGAAAAGTGCAATCAAGCAATTGGAATACTTAGAAACCGGAGATGTGGATAATGCCTGATTATTTTTTGAGTTTTGTCCCCGGAGATTCCTTCTTGCACAAGCTTGATCCCCGCACAAAACTAATAGCTACGATGCTGACCAGCATTTTGATCTTCAGGTTGCATCTTACAGGTCTGGTCCTGCTATTTGCATTTTTCATAGTTTTGTACGATCTTTCGTCTGTGCGGATTGCACTGCTGCGAAACCTTCGTCCAATTGCCCCCTTCTTAATCTTAATTTTTATATTCCAGCTATTTCTGATACCCGGGAATATTTTTATGGATTTGTATGGGTTTTCAGCCACCACAGAAGGCCTTTTTGAGGGCCTGAGGATTGTGGGGCGTTTTATTCTTTTGATACAATTTGCCTCCCTGTTGACGGCTACGACTTCTCCTGCTCATATGACTGCGGGAATTGAAAGGCTACTTCGCCCCCTGTCCGGCAAGGTCTTAGGAGCGACTTCGTTTGAAATTGCCACCATGATGTCCCTCTCCATTCATCTGGTTCCTGTTTTGAACAGGTTCCTGAAAGAAGTATACCAGGCACAGCTCTGCAGGGGGCTGGGAAGGCAAAAGAGGATTTCAGGATTGGTCTCACTGGCGATACCTTTGCTCAGGGGAGCCTTCAGGATGATGGACGATATATCTATGGGAATGGAAAGCAGATGTTATCAGGGCAACTACAGGACATCCCTTTTCGAATTAAAAATGAAAAAAAACGACTGGATAGCCCTTATGTTGGTTTTTGTATTGTTGCTTGGCTTCTGGAATTTGAATATCACTCTTATTCCCTCCTATCAGATATAATGCGGAGGATTCTGATAAACGTTCCTCTTCCAGAACTTCTATAAAATTTGTTCTTATTATTACTCTACTAGCCTGTTTCCCGGGCAATTATTCTGAAATATCTGCTTATTTTTAGATAGCTTACGCCCTCAGTCCACCACCTTTTTTCTTTTTAACGTCCTCATTTGATGCAAATTGAAACAAAACGCCGTAACCATCACCTTTCCCGCTTTGAATACGCCTTTTGTCACCGCATACACCCTTTCACAGGGCATCCTCTGTACACTACTCCTGTCATTGCGCATAATCTGTTTGATATTCAGTGGCTTTCCTCTTGCCGCTCTTTGCATCGTTGCTGCAAATCCTTTTGCCGCCACTTCGAAATATCCCTTATCCCTATACACCACTTCTCCTTTTTTTGACCAATTCCCATCCCTGCTTCTTCTTCTTGTTTTTGCCTCATCACCTCTCATTTTCTCCTGATTGGCATGTCCAGGTTCTGCAACAATAAAGGTTGCATCCTGAATCATTCCCTTTTTAATTTCCAATCCTTTCCCTGAATGACCATACAGTTGTGTCATCAGGTATTCGTTTTGGAAAATGTTGCAGATTGAAAATCTGCAACTCCTGTTAAATCTCTGATTCAACATGATCCAGGAACTTTCTGAATGAAATGCGATCAATACATTGTCGTTCATTCTGGATCAAAAAAGACCATGCCATTGTTGTAACACAAGCATTTTGAACATCATTACAACATCATTTTCAGGTCGACCACCTTTGTCTGTCCTGTTGATATACATTGATTCCAGTATGGGACGAAATGGTTTCCAGTCAATCAACTTGTCTTTCAGATAGTTTTCACCAGCAGCTATCAAACGGTCATATTCTGTGTTTCAGGGTGAAATTAATGAAAGTACTCATATAACTAAATTTATCTTGATAGAATATAAATATTGTTGTTTAGTTTGGGTGAGGGGAGGAGTTAATCAGAAATCTCTGAAGACAATGATATGTGGAAAATACGTTTCATCGATGAGGGGAGGGAGTACCCGATGATAAAAGAGAAGTCATATTTGAAAGATTCGAAAGAGCAGGGTCATCTGTCAGTATAAAAGAAACCGGGCTTGGACTTGCAATTGCAAAAAAGACAACGGAACTACATGGCGGCCAGACTGGTGTTGAAGACAGGGAAGATAGAAAGGGGAGCATTTTCGGGATCACCCTCCCCTGTGCCTGATCAGGCGTGTTTTACCACACATTTATGCAGGCCGGTGACCTCCACAATATCACTGTTATCCGGACTCTGAATTATCATCTGTCCCTTGCGAAGATAAGGAATCCTTTTTTCAAATTCCAGTGGAACATTTAATGCATTTATGGCATTGTCGTTTGAGAGATTGAGAATGATCCGACTATTTATCTGCTTGAGCACGGTGTCATCGATATCCTGTGGATCCTGGGTAATCAGGAAAAGACCAAGTGTTTCCTTGCGCCCCTGCCTTGCTGCATCTGCAAATCTGGATACGATACGTCTTGAATGAGCCGACATCGCACCGGAAAGATACCTGTGTGCTTCATCAAGAGCCAGTAATACGGGAGTTTTCTTAACAGAATCATTGCCTGATGTACTGAGTTTGTTATCCACTACAATTGTCATCAAGGTGAGAGTAATGAGGTCCCTGATACGGCTATTATTTATATATTCAGTCGGAAATACACTGACCCTGCCAGGCTTGAAAACCTCATCAAGTATTTCGGTTATCGGTTTTGCCGGCTGGTCGAATACCCTGCTGAAAGAGCGATTTTTGACCTTACGCACAATGGCATCATAGGAGGATTCATGGATTTTCCCACTATCCACATAAACAGAACGTGTGCCTTCATCCGCAATGAAAATTGTAAATCCCTGATAGGTATGATTTGCAGGAGTCTTGAAATAATCCTCAAGCAACAGCTCAAGGCCTATATACTGGTTTTCCGTCAATTCAGCTGCTGATATCAACCAGGAATTATTTCTTACAAGTTCGAAAGGAATTGTAAATTCCATTTGTTGTGCACGGGATTTACCCGGATAGGACTGGCCGTCCACACTTGCCAGGAATGTCCTTGTATCCTGATGGCCTCCATGCAAGACGCCCTCTTCTGCAAAGGTTACTTCATCGGCATATCCTATATCCGGATTATCCTCAAACAACTGGGAATATTCATCCTGCGGATCCATTATCACAAGACATGGGTTTTTCTTCCTGCCCTGCTCACCCCTTACAAGATACTGATTATCCGATGCCAGGAATTGACGCAGAATATTTTTTGTAAGGAAGGTTTTCCCCGTACCGGTACTTCCGCACACCAGCATATGACGGAACATGAGAGGATCACCCATTGAATAATCGTTGCGCAGATAGTAGGCAACTGTTGGAGGAGAAGCATGTGTCCTGACAAGTTCACCCCCCACACTCAAATGTCCCAGAAAAATACCTTCAGTCGGAATGTTGAGACCTGTCTGGATCTTGAGTTTTTCAGAAACCGGTAGTATTGGAGTATTGGGACGGGGAAGCCTGTCGGCCATGCGACGCATTAGGCCTGCCTTTGCTGGAGACAGGATACATAGAGGGTCAAGATATGCAAGGAATTTGTAATCTATCTCATTGGTATTATTGGCCTTTAACATGCGCCGGGAATGCAACTCTGTCGCATCATCAACTTCAAATTCCTGAAGGTACTGCAGTTTCCAGACCCTTGCAAACAGATCTTCATCTCCGTAGGGAACCAGTACATATGTACCAAGCCTGACATTCGGCCTGTGCGAAGAAGTAATATAACCAGTAAGTCGTGCACCTGATTCAGTTATTTCCAGCGGGTCAATTCCTGTTGTAATTGTACCCAGCGCATTATCAAAGGATGACCCATCCGGATTATCCACTGTATCAGGAACATATTCCTCAAAATCTTCAACCGGTTCTTTCGAGGATACATTGCCCCCTTTATTACCTGTGGCATAAGCAAGTATGTCGTCATCATTATCCATCTGTATCACTCCAGCGTATATCGTTGTATTTCGTATCAACCCTGAGTTTACTGAATTGCCCAAGAATCTGTTTCCTTTCTTTTGTGCGTATCTTTGCTATCGAATCCACCTTGGAGAGTGTCGGTGGGATACCGCCTATTGAAATGTCATATAATACTTTGCGGGTGAGCAGGTGCCTCATATCATCATCTTTTGTCAGACCATAAGGAGACTCTACTTTAAAAAGAACATTCATAGCAGGAACATAAATTACAAAAAATGTTAATGCATAATCCTCTGCAGCATACTTGTGGGAAAGAGAACTATCCATCAAAGGACTTGTGGTCTGGAGCATATTCTCATAGAACTGGTTGGGTTGCATGAACCAGTTTGTATACGTAATACAATTGCGTGAGTCTTCAGCAGAAGGATGAAGGACGTTTTTGAAAAACTGGGCATCTACCAGCCAGGGTATATCCAGTTCCATTTCCTGTTTTTTAAGCGTTTGTACGATCTGCATATCTTCAGGATTTTTCACAAATCCTACCAGTGGAAGACTATTATCCATTGCATGATCCATGATGTCAATATAATTTTGCAATATTTTCAATGCTGAGGGGTCATATCTTATTCTGACTTCTTCAGAGGGGACAACCATCCAGTACATTAGCTGTTTAGGATATATGGGTCCATCCATTATGAAAAAATCCTCTTTTGTAAAAATATCTTTCATCCAGAGAATATGTTCGGACTCGGAAAGGTAAAGAGCAATATTGTGAACGAGGCGTTTTTCCCTGGTCTCCAGCAGACCTGCCTCAATTTTTACCAGGCGACTTCTGCCATTGTCCCTATCAAATAATCTCCAGTCCTGTGAAGTGTTGATAGTAACATTTGCAGAAGAGGAATAAGTAGCAGCAACTATTGTTCTTTTGGAATGGATATCAAGATCGCTTGGCGAGGAAGCCATCGCACAATGGCAGAAATCCAGTGCAAGCCCCGAATCAAAGAAAAAAGTGTTGGTGCTTCCACTATCAGAAGAAAGAGTTCTTTCAACAGGGTCTTTTGATTGTGACATTCGGGCCATGTCTACCTTTCCCCTGTATAGCCTCCCGATGGATTTCAAAACAATTCTGGAGCCGTATTTTAGTTCTTTCAAAAAATCAAGAAGATCATTAGCATCGCTATCTTCATTTTCCTGCTCTACATCCATTTCAATACCGGATGCGATTTCTTGTATGGCTTTTATGTGAATCGGTTCAAGTGACATTTAATGCTAAAAGAGGTCCCTGACAATATATAATCATTCACATAGACTGGAATTTTCAGCAGATAGCGCCATTTTTTCATAGAAAATGTATCACCATAAAGTATAAAAAGAATTAAGCCATTTATAATTTGAATTCCAAACGATTATTCCCTGTTTAATATTGAAGTATGTTTACAAAAAAGATTGTTATAATCTTTTACTAAATAACCTATAAAAAAAAAGGGGTTATTTTTATTTCTGAGGAAAGAATGAAGAAAATTGTAGTTAGCAACTTAACGAAGATATTTGGTAAGCATCCAAAGAAAGCTTTGTCCTATGTTGAAGAAGGTCTTTCAAAAGATGAAATCTTCAACAAGACTGGCCAGACCGTAGGACTGTATAATGTGAGTTTTGATGTGTATGAAGGAGAAATTTTTGTACTTATGGGCCTTTCAGGCTCCGGTAAGTCAACTCTTCTACGTTGCCTAAACCGGCTCATTGAACCCACATCCGGATTGATAACTATTGGCGATGAGGATGTTACAAAGGCCTCCAGTGAGAGACTCAGGTTGATCAGGGAAAAGCAGATCAGCATGGTCTTCCAGAATTTCGCCCTTTTGCCACACAGAACCATCATTGATAATGTTGCTTATGGTCTTGAAATACAGGATTTCTCAAAGGAGGAGAGACATGAAAAGGCATCAGTCGCAATAGAAACTGTTGGACTGAAAGGTCATGAATTCAGTAAACCATCCCAGTTGAGTGGAGGTATGCAGCAGAGGGTCGGACTTGCGAGAGCCCTTGCAACAGATCCTGAGATACTTTTAATGGATGAAGCATTCAGTGCCCTTGACCCGCTTATCCGCAGTGAGATGCAGGACGAGTTGCTTGAACTTGAGGAAAAGATGCAGAAAACAATTGTTTTCGTATCACATGACCTTGATGAGGCCCTCAAGCTCGGTGACCGTATTGCCTTGATGAAAGATGGAGAAATTGCCCAGATCGGGACTGCTGAAGAGATCCTCTCAAACCCTGCGAACGATTATGTATCCAGGTTCGTTGCCGGTGTGGACAAAACTAAGATCCTTACTGCTGAGAATGTAATGAAGAGGCCTGACCCGGTTGTATCACTCAAATCCGGTCTACAAGTTGCCCTGAAACTCATGGAAAAGCACGGCATATCCTCTATATACGTGGTGGATAAAGCCAAGCGTCTTCAGGGATTCCTGAAAGTCGATGATGCGGTCCGGGCACAGAAAGCCGGAAAGACCATAGAAGATGTAATCATAAAGGAATTCCCGAAAACTACAGTCGATACTCCACTTCAAGACCTCATATCTATCCAGGTAGAAACGGACCAGCCAATTGCGATTGTTAATGAAAATGACAAACTTGTAGGCGTGGTCGTCAGAGGCAGCATCCTTGCTGCACTTAAGACCACTGAAGATGAAGAG
>NZ_MAFX01000011.1:0-131826 GCF_001683555.1 Methanohalophilus sp. DAL1
TTGGAAAACCGCGCTCATCAAGTAAAAAGGTAAGGTATGGACCATATTCTCATCATACCACTCAAACAAGAGAAATTCTGGAACACATACTTGAAAATACCAGTTCTAATCTTGTTGAAAAATATGAATTGAATAAAATCGTTCCAAAACTTGCAGCACAGCATCATTCAAGAGATACCTCCACAAAACTGGAACGATTGCTCAGCAAAGCAGATACAGTGGCTTCAGCTGCAGACAGGATCAATGAAATTGACAGTAATCTGGAAAACGGAAATCTTCATCTTGAAAGCAAGGATAAAATATTTCCTCATGAGATCAACTGTGATGCAGGGAATCTGAAATGTCTGGAAAAGAATCATACCACTGTACTGGGTAATGGAAGCACAATTGATTGCAAGGTTGAAATCAAAGACCCAACAGCAAACTCTGCTCAACTGTTCTATGATTCTGTATGCTATGGAGGGCCTGTAAAATATCTCGGGAAAACATATCCTATATCGGGCAACATCGGTATTCTTTCTCTTGATGTAATGGGCATTCAAGGGTTCATAGGTGAAGCAGATAAACTCAATATGTTGAGGGGTGGAAGTTACTTTGTAGACAAAGTTCTTGAAGCAGCAAAAGACGTAATTGCACATAAAGTATGCCCTGAAGCAGTCCTTTTCTGGGGAGGAGGCAATCTTCTCTCATTCATTCCAGCAACTGAAATGTATAGAAAAGAATTAAAGGAAACTATAGAAAATAAGGTAAAAGATATATCAAACGACGGATTGCAGGTTGCGGTAATTACCTTTGAAGAAGAACTTGCAAACGTTGCGGGGCAGTTCAATGATACTCTGGAAAAATCGCAGAATGAACTTGAAACCAGGAAGAATGAGACAAGATCCAGACAGCCCATAAAGAATACGAAAAAGACATGTCGGTATTGTGCCAAAAGACCTGAAGCATCAAGTGGTGGTTCTTGCAAGGTATGCAAGGAGAAAGAAGAAAAAGGCAAATTGGCGAAGTGTCGTCTTTTCAACAAATATATCAAGAATACTCATGATTGTTCCATACCCACAGAGCTTTCTCATCTTGGTGAATCGATCGGTGCACTGGTAATCGATGGTAACATGATGGGGAGATTATTCCAGCAGACAAGTACACCTGCAGAGTATACCTATAAGAGTCACACCTTCAAGACCAAATTCGACAAAATACTGGAAGATTCAATAACCACTTTTCTTGATCAAGAAGAGAATCTCAACCTGGTAAAGCATCGAAAAGAAGGTATTGACTATCTTGGAATCGATGTACTCTATGCGGGTGGAGATGATGTACTGATTCTCATGAATGCAAAAGCTGTAATCCAGTTTGCAAGTCATTTGATTGAAAATGTATCTGAAGAGTTCATGTTTAAAAAGAAATTCTATGATACCACTACATTTGAGAATCCTACCGTAACCATATCCTGTGGAATTGCAATTGCGGATAACAGTTTTCCTATCTATTTCCTGCTGGATGCAGCAAGAGAGATGGAATCCAGTGCCAAGAAAAAATTCAGGCAGACTACCAGCACAGATGATTACAACATAATCAAAATTCCAAAAGGTGCCATGTCAGTAACAGCTATAAGTTCTGCTATGCCTGGAAAGGACCATATTTCATTTGTTTTCCCTCATAATCTCAAAGATTTTGAACAGTTAAGCAGGATATTTGCTATTGCTTTCTATCGGGAAAAATCTCGAACTCTCATTTCAGACCTGGTTACATGCGGTAATTCAAAACATGAACGTTTGAACCTGATAAAATACATGTATTCATCTGTGCAGCGTAAAAGTGATAGCATAAATATTGATGATTGTGAATGGATGGCCGATACATTATGTAATGACAATCTGCTTTCGGCATCCCGTATGATCATACCTCATCTGTTACATGGGGAGGGGGAATAAAATGAATATTTGGAAAGTATCACTCAAAGCCACCAGTGATTTCCATACAGCAGGAAAATCCAGCGGTTCAACGATTGACTATCTGAAAAACAGTGAAGATATGCCATACATACCTGCCACTCATATCAAAGGGGTTATGCGAACAGAGGCAGAACGGATAATACGCACTTTAAAAGATGTTAATTGCTGGGTTACGGGTGACCCAGATCAAAAGGAAGTATCTGAAGAAAATAAGCGCAAAATTCGAAGCTGTAGGGATTTATCTGATGAAACGTGTGATGTCTGCAGGATATTTGGCACTCCCAATGACGATAATAAGTACACGGAAGGTAAAATTCGAGTAACTGATTTTGTCTATACGGAAGGGAATAAGAGTACATCTGCAAGGATGCATGTATCTATAGATAGAGATATGCTTTCGAATACAGGTGGTGGATTATATCGAACTTTTGCAGTACCATCAGGCACTGTTTTTTCAGGATATTTCATAATCCGAAACTTAAGTGATGACGATAATAAATTGCTATGGGGTGCCCTGCATTCAATGTGTCATTATGGTCTTGGTGGTGAACGGTCACGTGGAATGGGTAGTTTTGAAGTTGCTGGAATTAAAGAGATCAAATATGAGCAATTTTGCACAGAGGTAGATTTATAATGAAAGTTTTAACGGCAACACTGAAAAACCTGGCACCTCTGCATATTGGAACAGGAAAAAAGACTGGAAATTTTTCAAAAACCCTTGAGTATATTCCAGGCCGAACAATACGGGGAATGGTGGGGTATTACCTATACAATAATAACAAATCTCTATTCAACGCCCTTCGCATCAATGAAGATGAGGATATGAGTCAAACTGGAGTATTCTTCAAAAACGCTCTGCCGATTAATAAAGGTAAGTCCACACGAGCCTGTCCTGTATCATTTAAGTGGTGCAAAAAATGTGGTCATATGATTGAACCTGACAAAAAAGAGTGTACCAATACAGTGGAAGACAGACCGTGTTTGCATGAAGGGAAAAAATATGGAGGCTTTATTACTGCTGATTCGTTTGAAACAGGGGAACTTGAAAGCGTCTCGGTGAATACACAGATTTCTACAAAATGTCCGATTACACGAGATGGTAATACAAGTCCTGGACCATATGATGACATTGCTCCCTATAACATAGAGAGTATTGTAGAGGGTACAGAATTCGAATTCCAGTGTATTGTTGAAGATGAATATGTAGATGGTTTGAAAGAAGCATTGAATGAATCTGGTATATTTGGGGGACTGGGTGGTTTCCGCTCCCGTGGATATGGAACTGTGACATTTTCCAATTTCAATGCAACTCCTGCATCTGATATGATTCAGGAAAAAGCCAGTAATATCTCGCAATTCAAGAATGCAATGATGGTTACTAATTCTCCAATGATTCTCAGGGATGGTGAAACTTCCATTATAGGCTTTGATGAGAATTTCGAACAATATGTTTCTAAAAGTTGTGACATTTGCGCCACTCAGGGAAATTTCAAAATTGTGAGTGGAGATAAGGGTTCACAGAAACTCAATGAAGGTATTGCACGTGGCTGGTCCATTAAGGAAGGTAACAAGGTTTCCGAGATCATTCCCTGTATTGGAATGGGTAGCTGCGCAGTGGTTGAAGGAGACCCTGAAGTCATGGCAACTCTGGAAGTCTATGGAATCGGGGAGATGATCAACAGTGGATATGGTGACGTGTATTTCATGGAGGGCCATCTATGAGCAGCAATTTGATCGAAATCAATCAATATGCCTGGGAACTGGCAACACTGGCCATGTGGAAAGCTGGAAAAGAACTTAAAGCGTATTCTACTGACCAGATTCGCAGAATTGTAGCAGCTGGCAACTCAGGCAACATTAACGATATCAAGAATATTATAGATCAATATTCACCTGCTCCCCCTCAGGGGAAGAAAGAGTACCAGGCTCAGGGTGAAATCCGCGCAAAACGCCAGAAAAATAAGGACTTTGGGAATAATTTGATTCAAGTTATATCTGAAAGAGATGTAGAAGATATACAGCGTTTGTTACAATATGTATTATGGAATATAAAAATTCTTGAATATGCTTACAAGAAATCTGAAGATAAATTTATAGATGAAATTGCTCTGGAGCTTGATTGTGAATATGTAAATAAAGAAAAGATTACGGGTAATTTAAAGCAATTCATAGATGATAACAGAAGGAAAGGTAATTCCAGGGATAAAAGGAGGAGATAATTATGACTGTTGAGTTCAATAGAGATGAGTTGGGGAGTATAGTTCTGGATTCGTATGAACTTATGCTGGAAATTCCATCTCCCAATAAAAAAGGAGATAAATACGAAATTCCTTCCAGGGGCAAACTGAAAAATCTTCCTGAAGCACTGCGGGAGTTTGTAGATCCACAATCTGCAATATTACATTTCACAAAAAGTGCGTCTTATTTTTTACCACGTTCTGATGCTAAATTGAGTGACTATTTGCAAATGTTGCTCTCCAAAGTCCAAAAGATACAAAGGGAAGAATCTGATCCTGAAAAGGCCAGGGAAAGAATACGCTATCTTATAGGATACAGTAACTGGAGTATGGATGCGGTTTGTAATATATTCGGGATGTCTGCCAGTGATCAGCAAGTGCGTGAGAGGGTTCACACCATGGTCAATGCCGAACTTGACCTTATTGACAGAGAAAAAGATGTTGACATAATCGTTGACAAAATTATGAAATGGAAATCAAACAATCCCAGGGGAAGATAATTATGTTCAGAAAACTGGTGGACAGAGCAATTTTGCAGTATAAGGTCACTACGAAATCCGATTTACATATCGGGGGTCACACTACTGTTGAACCTGCAGAGGTTGACAATCCTGTAATCAAAAATACGGAAGGTTATCCAATCATACCAGGTAGCAGTCTTAAAGGTGTAATGCGAACCGAAGTGGAGCGATTGCTTAAAGGACTGGATATTAAAGTATGTGATGTATTTGATAATGAAAGTTATGGAGGCTGTAATGAGTGTCCAGTTTGCTACCTTTTCGGAGGCAAAGATTTGGCATCATCGATACGCATTAAAGATGCAGTTGCCGATAATAAAAAGACATTGATCAGAGATAGTGTAGCCATTGACCGCCAGACAAGGAAAGCCCGTGATGGTGGCAAATATGATATAGAGGCAGTTCCCAGGGGTACAATATTCAAGGGAACAATAACAATAGAAAACACAGGAATTGAATCGGATGGTTATCTCTATGACCATGCAAAACTTGGTGGATTACTCGGTCTGATCGATTTTTTCAATGCATGCAGTGGAAACATAGGTCATGCTGTGTCCCGAGGATTTGGGGAAGTGGAAATTGAAATCGAAAAACTCAATCTGATTACAGCACAGGATTATCTTGACGGCAAATATGAAGGAAGCGAATATTCTCCACAGACTGATGAATATCAGGATTTAAAATCAAATGCTGCTGCTGACTGGTCCAAATATGTAAAAGAAGATAAGCATGTCTGTCAAGAGGGATGATAGTGACCGATTATAGCATCTTTCAAAATCGATGGCAAATAACTGCCAGGTTAACACTGGTTACACCTCTGCGTATCGGTGGTGGACAGAATGCAGGTGCATATTCTCTCTCACAGAGTCCAGTACTCTTATCCTATGATGCCCAGACAAAAAAACCCGACCCGTATATACCAGGCAGCAGCCTTAAAGGTGTATTGAGAAGTACGGTTGAAAGAATAATACGTACTTTCAATGAAAACAAATCCTGCATTGCTGTAAGTAATAAAAGAGATAACAATTTGCTTTGTGGAAAAGAGGATTGTATTCCCTGCTCAATATTTGGATCACAGAAAGAAGGTGCCAGTATTAGGGTACAGGATGCACATCTTTCCGATGAACTAAATCAGAACCTTGCTCTGGGAGAACGTCCACACTGTGCAACCCGCTATAAAAAAAGGGGACACGAATATGTGATGCAAACCAGAAAGAAAGGCAACGGACAAGTACCAAATGCAAATCCTCGCTTTGAAGAAATTGTAACAGCAAACAATTCGTTTGATGTCACTATTAATCTTGATAATGCAAACGAGCAGGAAGTTGGTTTTGTATTACTTGCCCTGAATGAATTCAACCATAAGAGATGCTGTCTTGGAGGAGGGACATCTAGAGGAAACGGGTTTGTAGATGTAAATCGGGTTAGGGTTGCAAAAAAGAGTGTTGACAATGATGATGATGCCTTGTTTCAGGTGAAGACAGAACAAATGGACCCTATTATGTTCTGTAATGCAGCAAAGAAGTACCTGAAAAATATAGATAACGGTGAGGATACATGTCGTAGAGATTTCGATGTATACTATCGTGCTTATTCTACCGATAAATTGGAAGGCAATGTGGTTGTTCCTTATGAGATTATTACAACGAAGGATTTCCAGATGCCAGGGGCAGATGAGGCTACCGTAACCAATCAAGGGGTACCAATAATACCAGGTTCAACCATCAAGGGTTACCTTCGACATACATTGATTTCTAAAGGTGAAGATGCAGATACTATAGACGAGTTGTTTGGTGCCTCTGTGGGTAATAACCAACATCGTTCAAGGATTTTAATCTCCGATGCATTTCCACTAGAACAATTTGCCTCTAGCGATATGATTCCTGCAAATACAAGACTGAAACTCTGGATGGTTTTTGATAATATTGAAAGGCACGAAGTTGAACTTATTAGCAACATCCTGAAAAAAGAATGTACAATTACAGGAAAAAGTGTTGCCGATCCCAACAAAACAGGAAAATCTTCACGAAATGTTGTGAGATTTCATCCAGTATTACCAGAAAAATTTGAGGCAAACAAGTTCCTGGAATTAATGGTATAAATATGAAATACTGGTTGGCTTTTATTGGTTCGAGCCCGTTTGCTGTAATCAATACAATCTGGGCGGCCTGCAGGGAAGAAGGTTATGTACCCGAACATGTCAAGTTCCTTACAAACAGGGAACTTAAAGAAGAGTGGAAGGACACTATTGGCAATTGGGTCCCCACACTTCTTGAAAAATATGGTGTAATCGACCCGCTATACTCCATCGAGGACATTGTAGAAACTGATTTTCAGATGATTCATAACAAATATCGTTCCCTTCTTTCTGAAATCGGTGATAATGATGAGGTTGCTGTGGATATCACGCCTGGACGAAAATATATGTCAGCCATATCGATGGAAGTTGGACTGGAGATGGGGGTGGATCATGTATATTACATGCATCTATCAGATAACAGGTATCAGAATTCTCCGTATCCTTTAATTCCAAAACATCGCCATGCCTTGATTGATATGAAGAAAGAATTCTATGATAATACATCGGTTGGGGAAGATGAATGATAATACCAAAACAATATTTGATTGGTTTGCTTAATGTTTTATCTGAAACTTCCAGCCAATTGGAGGTGGATTATCCTCCTCTGGGAAATCTTTTGGATATCAGGATTGGCGAAAAATGCGAAATAACTGCTATTTCCAGAGAATATTTCAGAACAAGCAGAAGTAATGCATTACGTCTCTATCGGAATGATAATTTCTTGTCTCGGGAAATTCCTGATCATGATGACTTTAAAATATGTATGTATGCCTCATCCCTGTTAAATTCGGAAAATGAATCCGTACTTGAACATGAATTACAGGATGAAGGCAAACGTAACTTATTGAAGGGTGATAAGCCTCTTTTTATTGGATACGATACCAATTCCTTACGTCACAGAAGCAACCTTTTAATTCAAAACACATTATCCAAATTGTCTTTGGCGGATTCTCCAAACATTGGCTTTTGCCTGAGTGAGGTCGTTAAAAGAGAATTGCGCAATCAATGGGAAAATAAACATAAAAAATCAGATATCGACAAACTCTGTGCATTACATCCACAGGCTACACGTTTTCTGAACCAGCATCCTAAAACTGCCCGTATGGCCCGATTGGGTGCAGTAGAATACAAACATCTGATGGCCCAATTAAATTGTGAAGAGATCAATGGGAAGGGTCTGGGGGATAATAATATCATTCAATCGTATGAATTTTTTAGGGATAAGCGTAATGTGGACCTTCTTTTGATAAGTGGTGATAATGATTTTACTGCAATGGCACATGAGGAAAAGATACGTTCTGTGTACATGAAACAGCCATCTAATTATGACACTAACTTCGAGTGTCAGTGGGAAGAGCTTGTTGAATTGCTTTACTGCATGGCAATAATATTCGGTCATATACGTCTGGAACATATCGATATATATGGCATATGGACAGGCAAAAATGAGGACGATTGGGACGATTACAGAATTTCTGTTGAAACAGGTGATCCTTCTATTTTCAAGGACCTGATTATTCTCGAACAAAGTTATAAGTTGCCTATTTGATTTAAGGAAGTGCTTTCTGATGGTTAATCAAAGAGATATCGAAAATAGGGTAAACGACAGTACAGATTGCCAATATGTACTGGATAGGATCTCGGATTTTGAAAATTCGGATGATAGGACCCAGCTGGTATCCATATCAAAGGAATTGTTTTCCTATGAGAAGAAGTATCTTCCAGAATACACAGGAAATTGTGACGTGTTGATATGCACGGTGGGGATGCGTGAGGCTCCTATTATTTTATCCCAGATTTCTGTTAAACCCAAAAGAAGTATCCTTTTGCATACCGAGGGTTCAGAGCATGTGGCTGACAAAATCCAGGCTGATCCAGATATTAAAAAATTGAATATTGAATTTAAAAAGATAGAGATTGATGATCTGGATGCTGCACATAATTATAATGTATTAAAAAATGAAGTACTTCCGCAAATCGGTAATCGACAGAATGTAAGAATTGATCCTACCGCTGGAAGAAAGATTATGGGTACTGCAGTGGGATCATTTGCCTTCTTTTACAGGATTCCGATGATATATCTGCATGCCGAGGAAAAAATGGGTATCAGTGTTCCTTTTACAGGCAAGATCTGTGATATAGAGAATCCCTATGATTACTATGGGGATGTGGATATGCAGATATTGAAAGCAAATTTCGATAATGGGTATTTTGATGCTGCAGCAGAGGTATGTGAACAATTAAGAGGAAAAGTCAGGGATCTTGCTCTGGGTAAGAAACTGGATTTACTGCAGGATTTTATTCAGGTGTACTGTGATTGGGATAGGTTTTTACATAGCAGTTTTGCTTCCAGTGCAAAGGAGAGAAAAGACGAATCCTATCTTTCAGACAGGTTAAAATCCATTTGTGCAGATTGTAAAAGATATGGAATAAGGCTTGTACGCGAAGATGACCTTAGACAAAATATTGAGTTCCTGGAAGAGATTGAGAATCACTGGAAACCTGGTACCAATATCGTGGATAAGTTTCGTATAGTGGATATTTTCAAAAACGCCCAGCGCAGGGCGATTCAAGGTAAGTATGACGATGCAACTGCAAGATTATATCGCTGTCTTGAAATGTGTGCGGCTCTTTTGATGGAAAAGGAAGGCGTTTGCGACATCAACAAGATTGATTATGAAAAATTTGCAGCAGATCATGGTATGACTAAAGAGGATTTGTTTGCCAGGTTCAAAGAAATTTCTAATTTTGATAGTCCAAGGTCACCTCCTGGGTTGAATGATATTATGACAATATTACAGGTAATCAATGTTCCATCTGCACATATGTATGGTCGTATGAATAGTTCAGATGAGAATGGAGAAAATCTTAGAGATAAAAGAAATCGCTCTTTGCTTGCGCACGGTACGAATCCAATCACCAGGGAAGATTACAATGTACTTTTTAATGGGACTGAAAAAATAATTGCCAGTACCCTTGGCAAAAAGCAATTCAAACAATTAGCCAGACGGTCTGATATCCCCAAACTGCTGATCTGATATGAAATCCTCGACACCTTCTACCCTCCATATATCTGGATATGGAAAAAAGTTGAAAAAACATAATAATTCACTGGTGGTGGAATGGAAAGAGGGAGAGAATTCTGAAAAAGCATCTTTTACCCCATCCAAACTTGAGGATGTGATACTTTCAGGAGAGCATTCCATAAGTACTGGTGCCATAAGATTACTTTTCGAGAATAATGTAAGCCTGTCTTGTATGGATAGTTTTGGAAATCCAATCGGGTACCTGTTTCCACATGCATACTGCCAGTATATGAATATATGGGAAAAACAGCTTTCAATAGACTCTATTCATAAACTCGATATTGCTAAAAATATATGTCTGGCAGGAGCAACTAACAAAAAGAGTATACTGCAAACGATACAAAACAGTCGGGATATAGAACTGGGAGAGTTTGTTGCCAGTATTGAAAATATCATAGATAAGATGTATGACGTATCCCATACTGATTCTCTGATGGGTTATGAAGGCAGTGCTGCAAATGCATATTTTGAGGCTCTTAAACTGATTATTCCTGCTAGATTTGAATTCGAACGCAGAATAAAACATCCTTCCCCTGATCCTGTAAATGTGTTGTTAAGTTATGGATACGGTATTCTGTATTCAAAAATACGTGCAGCCATTAACAAAGCCAAACTGAATCCATACCGTGGTGTGCTTCATTCGAATTACAGAAATCAGGAAGGACTTGTGTACGATCTGATTGAAGAATTCAGACAACCTGTTGTAGATAGAGTTGTACTTACCATGATCGGCAGAAATCAGGTGCATCTTGATTATTTTTCAAACGAAGATGGATTTTGCAGGATAGACAATAGTTTCAAGAAAATCTTTGCAAATATGATTTTTTCCAGACTTGAAAGCGAGACGATCTACAGGGATGGAAAGAAGACTTTCCAGGACATTATTGACCTGCAGGCCATCGAGTATCAAAAGGCAATTGTTGAGGGTTATGAGTATGAACCCTTCATGTACAGAAGGAGGTGATTGTTCCTGCCTTCAAAATATATTGTTGTGGCATATGATATTGAGAATGACAGGACAAGATTACAGATTGCCGATATTCTTCAATATTATGGTTTAATGAGAATTCAATATAGTGTTTTTGCAGGTGAAATTCCTTCGAATAAAATAAATGAATTGTCCTCCCTACTATTTGACAGTAATCTAGCAGAAACAGATAATATCACAGTATTTCCTTTATGCAGGGAATGTCTGAATAATGTCCTTACATTAGAACCATTGCCTCAGGAAATCAAGCATCTGTCATTATGATGTACAGACCTTTATAAGGGGTTGAGCAAAAAGGAGGTCTGTACACACATATTATCATTTTTAGGCATCAATGATAGAAATCTTACCTAAAACGGACATCGACTTTATATTAATATTTTTTTGATGATGGCACTTGATAGTGTTTTACTGATGTTAACAGCGTTAATTTTCACGACGCCTCCTGCTATCGATTGTACAGACCTTTTTAAAGGGTACTGGCAAATTGAGGTCTGTACACTACCCCCTCAAAAAGAAGTATTCTAAGGTCTCCAAAAAGGATTTAAAGGAAAAAAACATAGGGTTGACATAAGCACCCGTGATAAAAGGGAATGGTAACATCAAATTGTGGAATTGCCCTGTTCTTAATATTTTTAGTTGACATAAGCACCCGTGATAAAAGGGAATGGTAACATGCTATGAATCGGGCATTCATTCACCCATATAGAAACGTTGACATAAGCACCCGTGATAAAAGGGAATGGTAACTGTTTGTATTTCCTGCATGAAGACTTGCGTAGAAGGGTGAGTTGACATAAGCACCCGTGATAAAAGGGAATGGTAACGTATCTTTAATACCTTTCAGGTCTTCTATTCTTGCTTTGTTGGTTGACATAAGCACCCGTGATAAAAGGGAATGGTAACACACCTTATACATACTTTATTATGTCATCGGGTTTAAAATGTTGACATAAGCACCCGTGATAAAAGGGAATGGTAACGTCTTTGCTATGTGGCTATACTCAATTTCAAAATCTGTTGACATAAGCACCCGTGATAAAAGGGAATGGTAACTAATGAAATCGTCATGAGTAATCCTGCGTTTTTTGCCGTTTGTTGACATAAGCACCCGTGATAAAAGGGAATGGTAACATTTCAAATTAAATCCGAAGAAGGTGCGATAACATATAGTTGACATAAGCACCCGTGATAAAAGGGAATGGTAACTCAATAGCACGCCTGACAAACGAACTAATACAAATATGTTGACATAAGCACCCGTGATAAAAGGGAATGGTAACAGCCTAACTGTTTGTTGCGTAGGGGTATTCTTCATATCGTTGACATAAGCACCCGTGATAAAAGGGAATGGTAACCCCCGGAAAGAGCATCCACCTGATCATCGTGTGGCCTCTGTTGACATAAGCACCCGTGATAAAAGGGAATGGTAACCCTTCTTGATTTCACCATGTGTGATATCTTACTGTTTTTGTGTTGACATAAGCACCCGTGATAAAAGGGAATGGTAACTCCAAGGTATTCCGCCATTATATTTATAATTTCTATCTGTTGACATAAGCACCCGTGATAAAAGGGAATGGTAACAACTGTGGACCGTAATAGGATAATCTGAGTTGCCTGTGTTGACATAAGCACCCGTGATAAAAGGGAATGGTAACGCAAGAGAGCCAAAACTTGCATACTTCATACCAAAGTGTTGACATAAGCACCCGTGATAAAAGGGAATGGTAACCTTGGCATAATAATACATATACTTTCCAGTATTAGGAGTGTTGACATAAGCACCCGTGATAAAAGGGAATGGTAACCCTTCAAGAATGAACCTCTGGCTGAAGGCACATCCACAAGTTGACATAAGCACCCGTGATAAAAGGGAATGGTAACTCGTTGTAATATACCATTCATGTGTCAACGGTGATTGAGTTGACATAAGCACCCGTGATAAAAGGGAATGGTAACCTTTATCTCTTGAAGAGACATCTTCTTTTTTGTTTCGAAGTTGTTGACATAAGCACCCGTGATAAAAGGGAATGGTAACGTTGGTTTTGATTCGGATGCCGTAAAAACTATGAAGTTGACATAAGCACCCGTGATAAAAGGGAATGGTAACTCATTTAATTCATCATCATAACTTATATTTTGCAATACTGTTGACATAAGCACCCGTGATAAAAGGGAATGGTAACATTCTATCAATAATTACACCCTTATCAATAATTGTAGTTGACATAAGCACCCGTGATAAAAGGGAATGGTAACATACTATGAGGACTGTAATTCACACAACCGTTGGCCAGCGGTTGACATAAGCACCCGTGATAAAAGGGAATGGTAACGGGTTGCAGGGATGATAGTTCGTTTGTGGTTGTTGTGGTTGACATAAGCACCCGTGATAAAAGGGAATGGTAACATGCTTGTCGGCTCGTAGGTTTCAGGGTTATGTTCAGTAGTTGACATAAGCACCCGTGATAAAAGGGAATGGTAACTCTAAGATAATAGATTACTTCTCTAGCCTTTTCATGTTGACATAAGCACCCGTGATAAAAGGGAATGGTAACCCTTTATAACTTCCTAAAAATTGAACCATAGTTTATTGGTTGACATAAGCACCCGTGATAAAAGGGAATGGTAACAACACTTCAACACAGTTGAGTTCCTTTGTTTTATATGTTAGTTGACATAAGCACCCGTGATAAAAGGGAATATGGTAACGTGGCAAGACGTTGCAATGGAGTGGTGGTATTTGTTGTTGACATAAGCACCCGTGATAAAAGGGAATGGTAACTCATTTTTCTGGTCTCCTTAAAAATAGAAGGGTTAAGTTGACATAAGCACCCGTGATAAAAGGGAATGGTAACAGAATGCATTACAATAAAAGTTATGAAGTGTAAAGTTGACATAAGCACCCGTGATAAAAGGGAATGGTAACGCCCGCCTTCGCCATACATATAATATATTGCCATCTGGTTGTTGACATAAGCACCCGTGATAAAAGGGAATGGTAACTGAAAAAGTACAATTTTTCCCCGTTCACAGTTATTTCATGTTGACATAAGCACCCGTGATAAAAGGGAATGGTAACTTAGGGAGTACCCACTTTATGCACTTTTGGGATATAGGGTTGACATAAAAACCTGTGAAAATAGGGAATACTTCCTTTTGCAATATATTTAGACTATGCGACAAATTATCCACTCAAAGAACAATTTGCTCAATAATTATAGGTCGATGAACATGGAACTTAATGAAAATATGTATTATGCTTGCTCATTATGCAGTACAGAAAATAAGGTTGTATGGCACAGACCAAAAACGAAGACCTGGCAAGAACACAGACGATACATCGATTTAGATCAGACAAATTCAGAGACTCCACAATACTTCTGGTGTCTAAAACACAATCGTGCACATTCATTGAAAAGAGAATGCCTGAAATATAAGGCTACAATTACTTTCAATGGTAATGAAGGAAATAGGGATTGTAATACAAAACAATTATCCCATAACGACACACTTGATGAAATCAGAAAAACCGTTACTGAAAAGTCCAATCAATTGGATTGGAAAAAAGTTATTGGCAGCAACAGTCTTCCATATCCCTGCACCAGGGAATCAAGGTTGATATTACCCGACATAATATATTGTCAGCGTGATCCAGGTACAAATTCAAGATACTCAATTACTAACATTATTGAATTCGAAACAAAAACACCACCCGAAACAATAATTGACAAGGTTAAAAGATTTGATAAATCTTTTGAAGAAATGAAAAGAAAGAATTATCAAGGAGACATATTGCCCAGAATCATATTTTTATATGACACGGAGACAGAGGTCTCTTTAAGACAGATTCAGAAAATGCTTGATGGAATTGATTACAAACATCTGGAATCTGTTTGTATCGGATATTACGACACTAAAGATAATTGGTATAATAAGTATTTTAGTAACATATGATTTGAACTAATGTTGTGAGTTTGATTCATTCAGCCAAGAGTTTTTCTGAAATTCATGGCGAAGCAATGATATTAGATTTTTCAGAAGTTGCTTATATATACTCATTCATTACCTCTATTAGCTTTGAACACGCCTCATCATTGCTCAGATTCCTTTCCAAATCAGCAGATATCACAGTGAAAAAAATCAAATGTGCACTAAGGTCCTTATAGTATTGTTTGCTTTGAAACTGAAAAATAACATTTTCTTTGACAATCCCATCATTTTTAAATGATATTAGTTTATCCAAAATGTATGCTCTATTTACTGACCGAGTGTATGGAACTAAACTATCTGGTTCAATTTCATCAAACTTTAAGGACAGAGGACCGCATTTTTCAGTTATCAATTCTAAGCTAATTTTATTTGATTCTTTTATGGCTCCTATAGTAGATATAACAACCACTTTATCAGTCATTTCATAGTATACAGAATCTTACTCATTGTTGACAGCATTGTTTCAATCATTTGAATTAATTCTTTTTTGAAGATAAGATACATTATCTATTTTTAAGTTGTTTCCATAAAATTCTCATGGCATCCCTCACAAAATACTGTTCATATCTTTTGGCCCAGATAGGAATAGATATCTTTCGGGTGTTGCCTTTTCGACCACGGTACACCATTTGAGTTTGAATTAATATACCAAAAGAAGTTATATTAGCTGAAAATGTTTCCATTATAGAAATATGTTTTATCTGAAGTGTGCCGATTTCGCCTATCCTTCCACCAGTATCATAGAGAGTAGCGATGATTGCCTTGTCCCTAGGATGATCAGCCACCTCGATGAGCCTGAGAATTTCTTCCTCTGTCAGCAATTCTTCAGGAATTTTCGATTCATTGACCTTGTTTTTGATTTTGATCCAATTTAGTGCAGAATCATCATTGTACAGCCATCGGAAAAACTTTCGAAGACATATCTTATAATCCCTCTTTGTAGAGGCAGATACATCCCTTCTCTGTATGTAGCCGACCAGTCTCTTTAGATCGTTCTCTTTGGCCAACTCAAAATCAGTATCCAGCCAAAGCCGTAATCGATACAATTGATCCAGATATTTTAGAACTCGACATTCACCAAGCCCGTCTACAAAAAGATCAGCTTCGTAAGAAAAAAGGAGGTTTTTATCTCGTTCAGAAAAATTAGAATTTTCAATACGTCTCTCTGAAGACTTGAGCCTTCTTTCCGTATCATAGAGTACAGACATTCTTCCCACCTTCCTTGACCATTCAAGGCAGGAGGGCTTTGTACTGCAAGTTTAAAGCCTCGGGCGGGATTCGAACCCGCGACCTCGTCCTTACCAAGGACGCACTACACCCCTAAGCCACCGAGGCACGCTTTTCTTGACTGCGACCCCTCAATAGGAGTGATACCATAATAAGTTTTCGGTTTTCTGGATTCGGTTCAGAGCAACCAGCGACCATCTGCAGGGAAGCGTTCTTTGATCCACATGAGCGTGTCATTGTGGTGCACAATACGATAGGTCCTTGAGAGACATTCACGACTGCCAAAAAGCGGATCATCGGCTTCCATCTGTATGGTGTCAAGGTCCCTGCGGGTCTCCATGCCGTAATTACGCAGGATCTTACCAATTGGTATATCGGCACGCATCATATCCCTGCGAACCTCTTCTGGCATACGGCCTATAGGAGAGAGGGAAACCGCATGAACATAAGGGACACCATCCGCCACCAATCGCACGGTGCGATTATTCACTTCTTCACCAACATCCACATCCAAAAGCCCGGCCATTTCCTCATCTGCTTTTACAAGATGCTGATCCTCGGTAATTACCTCAACTTCGTGGCGTGTCATGATCTCAAGCAGGAAGGTGACAGAACCATCGGTACCTGCACAGACACGCAGGCATGTGGGAATTTCAAAAGCCTTAAGATCCTTGAGAAAGTCGCGATTGGCAAACACGTATGATCCTGTTATTTGGAAACTGCCTTCTTGGCGTTCTTAACTCGTTCCTTGGCAGTGTAACCTGTTGCCTTATAGAGAAAATCGCGGAATCTCTTGTTGGTATCAAGAATAATCTCATCAGAGACACCTTCAGCTTCAGAATTCGTGTCAACTGCAAGTTTTTTACCGTTCATCCACACAGAAAGTTCCTTCATAACACCGTATGAAGTAACTAATCTATCTCCTTTTCTGGATATATCGGAAGGGAAACATTCCTCAAGCGCTTCATAGATACGCTCAATATCGGGGGAATGACCACGTTTTAATTTGTATTCCTGCATGTCGATCGATTAATTACATACCGGCAGACATGGATAAATGTTTTGGTCTAAAAAAATTATCTGAATTCAAACCACATAGAAAACAAATAAACAAAATATAATTTCTCATATATAAAAACATATTTAAATACCTTCATATCATAGTGCGGTTTGTAATGAGCAAGGCTGAAAAGCAGCTTTCATATCGTACCACCACCATACCACCAATCTGCTTTTTTTTACGATACCTTGCTCATTACCTTATCGTTAAAATTATTCCTTACCAATTATCTTACGCCCATTTTCTCCCACAATTATTACACGGGGCACCTTTTCTGCAACAATAGCGGCAAGGCTTTCCATATCCTCCCAGGCAGGCACAGGCGAGGTGTATCCTGCAAAAGGATGATCAAAGTCGGGATTGCTTAAGAATTGATAAAGAAGTACCTCACAGGCTCCTTCCATAACAGGCAACATCCTCTTCACGGATTCTTCAGTAACATAACCGGGAATTACACGAACCCAGAGTCGCAACCATCTGGTTTTAGCAATATCTATCGATGTTTTGAGATTTGCTACATATTGTTCTACCCTTTTGGAGGAAATGCCTGTAAGTTCCTCAATTGCAGCCGTGTCTTCAAATGGAACTTTCAATTCCAGAACAAAACCTTTTACAAAGGGCAGAGATTGCTCCAGTACTTCAGGTTTCATGCCATCCGACTTTAGAATAATCTCCATACCCATTGAATACAACCGCTCAATCAAAGGGATTAAATCCTTCTGGAGAGTGGGTTCGGCTCCTCCGATAAAAACCTTTTTTGCAGCTGAATTTTTAACAAAGTCAACAACTTCATCTATACTGTATTCCTCAAAGGGTTGCCTGATATGAATACAATAAGGACATTTCAGGTTACATCCAAAAAAGTCCAGACGTACCTGTTCTCCCTTTAACCCCATATTGATAAGTCGCATTTTATATTCCCACTCACAACAATAAATATAGAAGTATATCAAACTTTCTAAAATTGAATTACGCCTGCAACCATGGACAAATTATAATACCAGAAAAACCAATTTAGCCTCAAGATATACGTTACGGGTGAACTTATGGTAAAAAAACTGACCCTCGAAGACCTAAAACTGAGCAAGGAAAAAATGGAAGATGAGATGGGAACTGAAATCGAAGGCCTGTATGACCTCGTAATCCCTCCGGGCACTCCTTCATATCTGGTCTATGATCTTGTTGAAGAATTCGATCTTGAACCCCTTGAGAGAAAGATTGGTGTAAACATTGTTGAATGTGATGAAAGAGAAGTTATAGTACTGAGGGGAGAACTTGAAGCCGTCCAGGCAGCAGAACAATACCTTTATGATGAATTGAAAGCCTATGTGGGATCCGAGTGAAATTACTCCTGGATCCCCGTTATTAAATCTTTGCTGAAATCAAAAACTTCTGCTAAATCTTTACCATCGGTTACTTTCACACAACAACTATCATCAATTTTCCCGATGGCTGCAGCAGTTATATCCACTTCCTCGAATGCATCCAGGCATTCATCGACATTTTCCGGTTTTGCAGTCACAATGTAACCGGTTGCCGGATAAATCATCAGCCACTGATCCAGGGCAACATCTGCAGGTTTGGGAATCTGTCTCAGATCTACCTCTGCACCCACCATACTTGTTTCACAAAGCATCCCCAGCGTACCTATGGTACCCGGATTACTGATGTCCTTGCCGGCGGTGACAAGATGTCTTTCGCCGATCTTTTGCATTATCATGAACCGGGAGCGAACGGTTTCAGGGTCCTTGAAAGAAGTCGTATCCCAGCTGTAAGGAGAATTTTTGCCCACACGACCATCCATATCATAGCCGACAATAACTGTATCACCCACACAGGCAGTGTCACTGCGGATGACACAATCCTTCTTTGCGATTCCTATAATGGACACTGCCAGTGAATTGTAAGGTGTGTCAGGATGCAGATGACCACCGACCATGGGCACACCAAATTTTTTCACCCCGTCTTTCATACCCTGCAGCATACCGTCACATACATCCTTATCAGAAGAAGACATCACATTAACCATGGCAAGCGGCCGTGCCCCCATAGCAGATATGTCGTTAATATTTACAACGACAGAAGTATAACCTGTCCACCAGGGACTTGCTTCTGTGATCCTGCCCCATATCCCATCAGCCGCAAACAGGATGACGTCATCACCATCAATATCAATTATTGCAGCGTCATCACCCATATCAACGACAGCACCCCCATAACTTTCCCTCACGTCATCAAACATACGTGCAATGTCTGCGATAGGTGCCTTGCGGGATACACCCTCAAAATCATGCAGTTTTTGGGCAAGGGTATGTACATCCAATTGAAAGTCTCCACATTTATTCTGGTGTGTCATCAGAAGTTTTCTTTTTGGCGGATTCGGCCTTTTTAAGAGCATCAACTTTAACCATATTGCGACGCTGCTCACTCATTTGAGAAAGATCTTTACCCAAAAGGCCATAAGCATCGGACCGGCACTGGCGACAGTGGCGCATTTGTTGAACATAGGGTTCACAGGAATCCTGTATAGCTTTGCGTTCCTGTGAAGTAGGAGCAGTCCAGTCAGCAAAATCAGCCTGACAGATAAGAGGCATAACATTCATGATATACACACCCATGTCATTGAGTTTCTGTGCAATCTCGATAATATGATCCTCATTGATACCCGGAACAAGCACCGTGTTGATCTTAACAACCAGTCCTGCTTCCACAGCCTTGCGGATACCTTCAAGCTGGTTTTCAAGAAGAATGCTGGCTCCTTTAACACCCCGGTAGGTTTTACCGTTATAGTTTACATGATCTACAATTTTTGCCCCTATTTCAGGGTCAATGGCATTCAAAGTAACAGTTAATGTGGAAACACCGGAATCCAGGACATCCTGTATCCTGGCAGGCAGAGCCAGACCATTGGTACTCAGGCAGAGAGTGACATCCGGGAAAAGTTGTTTTATAAGTTTGAAAGTCTCAAAGGTTTCCTCATTTGCAAGCGGATCGCCCGGACCGGCAATACCCACGACTTTAATGAAGGGATATTCTTCCAATACCTTTTGTGTTTTTTCAAGGGCCTGTTGTGGAGTTAAAACTTCACTTGTAACCCCGGGTCGACTTTCATTTACACAATCAAATTTACGGTCACAGTATTTGCATTTAATATTGCATTTAGGAGCCACCGCCAGATGAATCCTTCCAAATTTATGTTGTGCATCCTTGTTATAGCAGGGATGCTGGGCAATAAGTCTCTTTATCGAGTCCCGGTATTCTTCCGGCAGACATTCCTCAGGGTCCTTTCCGCTCTCCGTGGCCAAAACATTTCCTCCACTCTAGACAAATCTTATGTTGCTATTGAGTCACAGCTAGATATAGGTTTTGGAATCCTGCTCAGTCAATTCCACTTAACTGGCACCACTTGCCGTGTCCTTCCCAGACCTTCACAGAGAGAGGGAAATCCAGCTGCTGGGATAAGCGGTTATAGATGTGCTCACAGAGATTTTCCGAACTTGGATACTCCAGGATATCATTGAGCATGCAATGATCGTACTCTTTCAAAGTAGACCGGACGGTCTGTTTTACATTATAGAAATCAATGACCATTCCGGATGGCTTCTTCTCTCCTTCAAGGACAACTTCGACTTTATATGTATGACCATGAACTATACCACAACTTTCATGCCCGGGCAGATAGTGGGCACTGTCAATATATTCCTCTACTCCAAGTTTCATTTTTGTCATTATAGACACCCCCACATTTTGTGAGTCTGAGGGATTATTAGAGTGTTTTTAATTTCAAGTAAATTTTCCTGCAGGGAAAGTATTGTTTGTATATCTGTAGCCCTTGTGTGCTGTGTGACCGGCTGCAGTACTACACAGCTTATGTAATCGGATATCTGCGCTACAACATCCATCACATCAGCCGGTTTAGTTGAAGAAGTTACTACAATTTTACAGAAACAATCCCTGTGTTGATTGCTGCGAAGTGTGCGGAAACACTGGTATGTGCGTTCGATGTGTTCAACAAAATTACTCCCTTCAAATTCTTCAGGTAATTTCACATCTCCGGCCACATAATTCACCGAGTCCTTTACAATCGCTGCTTTTTCCGGCAGAGTCATGTTGGTTTCAAGATAAACAGGTGCAGGCAGATTCAGCTCCCTGATGAATTCTGCATGCAAAAGAGGTTCCCCGCCTGTCAGGGATACCGAATGAAGATTATTAAATGCTCTGGTTTTCTCTTCAATGTCTGAAGCGCAAAGCAGGGGTGAGAGTTTCTCAAATTCACCACTTCCAGGCACTTTTTCAAAAAGACAATGATCCGGCTCATCGAGAGGAGTATCACAGTAGGAGCAATCCAGATTACACCCAACAAACCTGACAAAGGCCTGCCGCGCCCCTACATAAGGACCCTCTCCCTGTACCGCACAGAATATCTCGGACACCGGCTTCCTTTCCACTTAAACCACATCCAGGGGCCGGGATTTTCGAAGATCTCCTTCGATATCCTCCATCTCTTTAATGTATCTGCCTGTGATAGCTTCCAGCAATTGCCGGGCTTTTTCTGCAGCAATACCACATTCATCCAGGTTGCCATAAAAATCATGGGATACGTTGATGCCAAAATGTATCTTCTGTGAGACCGCAGAGGTGCTTGCAATTGATACTGTCAGTTTTTTCCCATTGACAAAAAGATCATCCCCTTCCCTGTTAGTCATGATTCCCATAGAAAAAAGAGTTTCAGCAACAAGAGTTGTGAAAAGCCGCTGCCTGCTGTAGATTAATTTCAGATCGGTGGAATCGAAATGCTCAATGATGAAATGAAGCATGTCTGCAGATACAATGGATTCGTTTTTCCTTTTGTCCTCAAGGTCTATCATGTGTGCGATTTGCACATCACATTGTCCCCGGAATGCCACCACTGAATCGGCCTGTATCCCGAACATCTGGTAGGCCCAGAGAGAGGATATCTGGCTGCCGTCATAATCATAAATCTCATCCATTATATGCATTTTAATTCCCATTATATATTCTCCACTGCCGGATCCTTGATGCCAGCTTTCCGGAAAGCCCGTGCCCGCCTGACACAACTTTCACATAACCCACAGGGTTTTTCTTCGCCCTGATAGCAGCTCCAGCTTAAAACCAACGGAGCCTGTACTCGCACTGCTTCCTTTACAATGGCCACCTTATCCATTTCAAGCACAGGAGATATCAGCCGTACTCCATTAAGAGTGGAGTAAGAAAAAGCCCTGTTTATACAGTCGACAAATGCCGGCGAATTGTCCGGGAAAGTAGCGGCTTCCTCGGCATTGAAACCGGCAATAATATAACCACAATCCATGGCTTCGGCAAAAGCGGCAGCAATATTTGCCATCAATCCGTTCCTGTTGGGAACCCAGACGTTTGCGGCGGATTCAGAAGTCACTTCCCCATTCCCGAGGTCTGCCTCGGCCATATCCGGTACGTGTCCCTGCCGGTTTACCAGGGATGTTGTAGTAATATCTTTCATCCAGTCCAGCGAAATGACACGGTGTGGAATGCCATAATGGGCACATATCTGCCGGGAGCGTTCAATCTCTGCATCCACAGCCAGCTGCCCATAATCAAAGGTCAGGCCAAGCTGTACATCGTATTTTGCAGACGCTATCGCAAGGGATGCGAGAGAATCCAATCCACTGCTGATCAAACAAACCGCTTTCATTAATATACACCGGTATTCCTCCAGTACTCCCCGAGTATTATTTATAGATATCCCGTCGAAACTGGCAAATATAATATCTACAATATATTAATATAAAAGGTGAAAGTGTGTCCGGAATAAAAGATAAAGAAACACTGAAATCCCAGTTACAGAAAATGTACTGGATCGAAACAGAAATGGAACAACTTGTCGTATGGGAATCACGCATCGAACTCATGGGAGAAGAATTGGATGCCCTTGAAAGACTTGCAAATGATTCAGACAAACACGGCCTGAAACTCAAAAACTGGATGGAAAAAGCCGACATACCACTTCCAGATAAAATACCAAGAGGGCTTCCTCAAAAAGTATTTGATTTTGAGAGTATGGACAGCCCCGAAATGTTCAAAGCCATAATGAAATATGAAATCCTTGCACGAGATGTTTACAAGAATATCACTGAGATCGAGCCCTATATAATTGAGGAACTGTTTCCTGATGAAAATGACCAGAAGAATTTCCTCAAGGAGATGGAACATATCTCTAAAGAGGAAGAAGGCCACAGGCAGATCTGTGAGGAAAGGGTCGGCGGATTTAAGACCATAAGGGGCAAAAGGTGAGTGGTTACCTTGCCCTTACCAGACATAATCAGAACAATTTTGCCTTCGAGCCTATACCTTTATTTTTTGCTTTCTTGTAAACCAGATTGGCAGTCACAATGTCCTGTATTGCCAACCCCGTTGAATCGAAAACCGTGACCTGAGAATCCGATTCGCGCCCCTCATGCAGACCGGCAACTATCTGGCCCAGCTGGGCGAAGATGTCTGCCTGTCGGATGTATCCCTCAGAAAGGGGGACATTCACTTCCCCGGAATGGGTGGCCTGTGTCATATCATCGACCACAACCCTTGCTTTCTGGAGGATAGAAGGGTCCAGTTCCTCCTTACCCCTGGCGTCAGCCCCGATAGCATTTATATGGATACCCTCAGGCAACCATTGTGCTTTGATGATTGGCTGTCTAGAAGGAGTGGTAGTTACCAGAATATCCACATCACAGGCTTTCTGGACACTATCTATTACTGTTATGTCACAGCATGCAACTGATTCCATTCCTTCTTTGAAATCCTCCGCCCTTGAAGTATCCAGATCAAATACATATACCTGTTCAAGCTCGAAAACGTTCGATATAGCCTCTAACTGTGTCCTGGCCTGGTTACCAGCTCCCACCATCCCCACGACACTGCTGTTTTCATGTGCAAGATAGCGGGCTGCCACACCTCCTGCGGCCCCGGTACGTATTTCCGTGAGGTATGTACCATCCATCATGGCAAGAGGTGCACCGGTTGATGTGGAATTGAGTATCACCGTCGCCATAACAGTAGGCAGCCCTACTTTGCGGTTTTCAGGATGAACATTTACGACCTTGACACCTGCAACATCCTCTTCCTCCAGGAAAGCGGGCATTGTGCGTAGATCACCATTATGCTCGGTAAAATAGAGATAGGACTTAGGTGGCATCTGTACCTTATTCCTGCCATGCTGGGCAAAAGCCATTTCCACTGCCTCCAGGGCTGAAGGCATATCCAGCAGGGATTTCACATCATCCTGATCAAGCCAGAGTATTTCCAAAAAATCACCATTAAAGGGTGGTTGCCGACATGTATAAAACTTATCGGAAGAGATTGTCAGATATGACATCTGCCGCAGGTAGCACATCAGTCGAAAGACTCAAAAATAAACTAAGGGAACCTGCAGCCGACATAAGGTACCTTCTCTACCGGGGATACAGGAGAAAAGGTGCAATCAGGTTTGTCAGTAACCATTACCGTCTGGCAGAAGAAGAAAGGCACATTCTCACAAGGCTTATATTTGACCCGGAGACCGCAGCCAGACGCAGTAATAAAAGGCTTGCGTGCTCCCGGCTAAAAGGGTGTGATATATTCATAGACGGGTACAATGTACTGATAACCATGGAAAGCGTGCTTCATAACGAGACAGTATGGTTTGCAGACGATGGATTCCTGCGTGACACCCGGGGAATTTTCAAGAACCACACCAATACAGCTACAACCTACCAGGCTGTTGATGAGATGCTGACCACACTCTCGGTACTGGCAATAAATTCTGCAACAATCCTCCTTGACAGCCAGATGAGCAACAGCGGTAAACTTGCACAATTTATCCGTAAGAGAGCAGCTAAATGCCCTTTCAAAACAGCCGTCACGACATCAAAAAATGTGGATTTCGATCTCAAGCAGGTTGGATACCGGGGGGTTATAGCAACCGCTGACAGCGTAATAGTAGATGCTGTGGAGAGGGCGGCCGACCTAACCGCCTGCTGGATGGAACAGAACGGTATTGTGGGAGAGAATATAGGTAATGGAGAAAAACATACGTCAATCACAGATATTGATCGGATGAACAGAATCTGCCAATGAAATTGATTATTGTCCCCCCCATTCTGCATAAACATTCAAAGACAACAGTTAGATAAATAAGAGACATGGATCATACATTCAATGAATATAAAATATAACAGGCAGTGAAATGAATGGCAGAAGAAATGAGTCCTGAGGAAATGGAACAAAAGAAAGAAATGGTAATGTCCATGTGCATATGCCCTAGCTGTCCCTCTTGGGTCGAATGTGGGGAAAAGGGAGGATATTGTTTCCCAACAATCGGAAAGAGTGACTGTATTAACGAAGAGAGTGGCTGTATCTGTGGAGGCTGTCCGGTAACAGAGGAAATGGGACTTACTAACGGCTATTACTGTACCAGGGGATCCGAGAAGGAACAGCTTGGGAAGTAATCCTTTCATAATATCTTTTTTTGAACATACATATTCCGTGCAGTACATCAGGGAAATATACTGTGATACAATGTCCAAATACCGATGTGAGATCTGTAATGTTTTTGAGTATGACGACGATAGAGGAAAGCCACTTACAGATATCAGGCCGGATACGAAACCGGAAGATTTCCCTGATGACTGGGAATGTCCTATCTGTAAAGCGAATAAGACCCACTTAAAACCCGTAAAAGAGGAGAAGGCTGAGACCCGGAGCAACTGCGGCTGCAAAGAAGTTTGTCAAGCAGGCAACTTCAATACCTACACTGTTTGCCCTGCACAGAGCCAGGAAATTTCTGGATGACAGGAACATAAAGGATATCTCACTGGTTATCACAGGGGGCCTAAGGGTTTCCTCTGATTTTGCAAAGGCCCTTGCAATGGGAGCCGATGCCATAGCAATAGGCACTGCAGCCCTGATGGCATGTGCATGCCAGCAATACCGTTTGTGTGACACCGGCCAGTGTCCTGTAGGTGTCACCACCCAGGATCCGGAACTTCGAAAGAGGTTGAAGATCGAATATTCCGCCAAAAAACTGGAGCATTTCCTGAGAGTTTCAACGGAGGAAATGAAGGATTTTGCCCGGCTGACTGGCAACGATGATGTCCATAAATTAAGCACAGAGGACCTGTGCACCACAAACACGGAAATTTCAGGAAATACTGATATAGAGCATGTCTGATTAAAGACATGTCATTTTTACTAATTTTTCTACTTAATGGACAAAAACATAATTATCCGATCAGGATTACATTAAATCCAGATGAAAAACATAGGAATACTCATAACCGATCCTGAAGACTGGACCACAAAATCCCTAATCGAAACCGCATCTCACAACAACATTAATCCTATTCCGATAAACATTGCAGATGCAGAAGTGACTATCGGGACAAACATAACCTACCACGCAGGGGACATAAACCTGCAGGACCTTGATGCCATCATTGTGAGGGATGCCGGCGGAGGAAATGGGGAAGGAATCATTTTCAGATTTGATATTTTACGCCAGTTGGAAAACTTTGGGATACCTGTTATCAACTCACCGGCATCAATCCAGAATGCTGCAAACAAATATCATGCTACATATCTTCTGGCAGAAGCAAATATACCGGTACCTCCCACAAAAGGTGTCCAGGATATAGAAAGTGCCATGAATGCCCTGGAATCATTCGAAGACGCCATCATCAAACCAGTATTCGGGTATAAAGGCAAGGGAATATACAGGATAAAGAACGCACAGCTAATCAATCCTGATGGAAATTTGGATGATACACCGGCAAGGGAATTTGTGAGCAGGATGATGAATGAAAGAAAAATGTTATACATCCAGAAATATATAGCAAATCCCGGCAGGGATATACGTGCCTTTGTTGTTGGTGATGAAGTAATCGGGGCCATTTACAGGAAAGCAGAAGGGGGATGGTTATACAATCTCAGCCAGGGTGGAAATACTGAGAAATGTATGCTGGGAAAAGAACAGGAAGAACTTTGCGTCCGTGCATGTGAAAAAATGGGGGCTGAATATGCAGGAGTCGACCTGATAGAGGGAAAAGACGGTAATATGGTGCTGGAAGTCAATGCAACTCCTTCCGGGGCAGGTATTTATAGAACATGGGGGATAAATCCGGCAGAGAAGATAATAGACCACCTTATGGAAAGACTTTGAACCGATTTCCTGAAGAGGATATTAAAATGTTTACCTGCAAACAATGTATTGTGATCCGACAGGACCTGAAATTATCAAAGGGCAAACTTGCAGTACAGGTGGCCCATGCTGCAGTATCAGCATCCGAGAAGGCAGATTCCAGAATATATTCAAAATGGAAAGCTGAAGGACAGAAAAAAGTAGTACTTAAAGTGCCTGCCGAAAGGGACCTTTATGAGTTAAGGGAAATAGCCCGGGCACAGAACCTTCCCACCGCCCTGATACAGGATGCCGGTCTGACCGAGATAAAACCGGGTACTGTCACTGCTCTTGGCATCGGACCCGCAACAAATGAAGACATAGAACGTATTACCGGTTCCCTGAAATTGCTTTAAAGGATGGTACAATGGGGAAAAAAGGGTTCATGTTACTGGTAGCCCTGATTGGCATACTGGCCTATATCGGCGCTCAAAATCCGGAAATTCTGCAGGAAAGTTTTTTCGTCTCCGATGACAGGAGTATGGAAACTGCCTATGAACTCGATACACAAACCCTGACATCCCCAAATGTACACATTCTTGATCCAGAATATGATGATAAACCCAGCCAAAGCAATATACTGTCCCCCGGATACAGCATATCAAGTGCTTACAGTTATGGAGAACCTTTCCGGGAAAATACCGGTATGCTCACAATGACCATCACAAATAAGGGAAATAATGAAATTTACGTATATGGATACGGCATCCGGCAGGCAAGTGGAAGTGGCATATACGATTTTGATAGCGGATACCTGATAGCCCCGGAAGAAGAAAAAGAGCTGGGATATGCCTGTTTTGACGTACCCGACAAATCGACAATAAAACCAGAGCCTTTTGTAAAGATAATGGCAACTTCCGAATCCGGGAAATGGCACGATTACGGAATACAGTATTTTGACGCAATTGAAATCAAAACCCGGGCTGCTGCTACAGAAGTAAGTCCACAATATACGTACAACCCGGCCTATCTTTTCGATAAGATAAACTCCCTTGTCAATTCATCCGACCCACAGGTCAGAAGCAAAGCTGCAAAAGCAGCAAAAGAGTACCCCGGCAAATACAATATTTACCAGGTATGTGCCCTTTATGATAATTTGATAGAAGATGTGGATTATATCAGCGACCCCCGTGGATCGGATTACTGGGTCGGGCCGGGTGAGACTCTGGAAATCGGGGCAGGAGACTGTGATGATTACGCTATTACAATGGCTTCCCTGGTAGAAGCTATCGGGGGCACATCCCGGATATACCTGACCGAAACACATGCCTATGCAGCAGTTTACATCGGAATGGAGGAAGACATCGATCGTATCTCAGAGGCCATAGAGCAATACTATGGATGCGTACCCGTATATTACGCAACCGACAAATACGGTTGCTGGTTACTTCTTGACCCCTCGGCAGGCATGTATGCAGGGAGCCTGCCGGTGGAAACCGCTCCCACAGAAAATGGCTGGACATACACCAGGCAGACAAATGTAACAGTAATAGATATTGCCGCAAGATGAGGATTATCCATGCAAGTGCCTGATATAGAGAAACAAACCGGTATCGACCTTTATGTAACGGAAACAGAAGGTATCGGTGGAAAGTTAAAACAAACTAGTGAAGATTTTGTTGTTGAGGAAATCACGGGTAGGGATGAAGGCAATGAAGGAAAATACCTGATCCTCGAACTTACGAAAAAAAACTGGGAAACCCACCACCTGATAAGAGACATGTCCCGAATTCTGGGAATAAGTTCCAAAAGGTTTGGTTTTGCCGGTACCAAGGATAAAAGGGCACTTACCACCCAGCGTATAAGTATATACAACCTTGAAGCAGAAGACGTTGAAAGGATAAAACTCAGGGATGTAAATCTGAAAGTTCTGGGTCGTTCCAACAAAGATGTGGGTTTGGGAGACCTCGTGGGAAATAAATTCAAAATAATTATCCGGGATGTCGACCTGCCACAGGAGGAACTTGATAACAGACTCCTGAATATCACTTCCACAATAAATAAGATTGATGGAGTACCCAACTTTTTCGGGATTCAGAGATTTGGCTCCCGTCGTCCCATCACCCACCTTGTGGGAGAATCGATAGTCAAGGGAGATATTGAGAAAGCTGCAATCGATTATATTGGTTTAAGTTTTCCAGATGAGCACGAGAAAACAAGGCTTGTACGCGACCGTTTCTATAAGGAGCGCAACTATATCGAAAGCCTGAAAGAATATCCGGTTCAGTTGCGCTATGAAAGGGCAATGATGCACTATCTTGTGAATAATCCGGATGACTTTGCCGCAGCATTCGGAGAATTAAGTTCCAATATGCGGAACATGTTTGTCCATGCTTACCAGTCATATATCTACAATCGGATCATCTGCAGGCGAATCCGGGAAAATCTGCCCCTCAATGAAGCTGTGGAAGGTGATATTGTGTGCTTCAAGAATAAACAGGGATTGCCAGATACCTCCCGGCTTGAAACTGTAACATCCTCCAAGATAAAAGGAATCAATAACCTGATTCGCAGGGGCAGAGCTTTTGTGACGGCCCCGCTGGTCGGCACATCCACCGAATTTACGGACAGCTCCCCGGGCAATATAGAAAAAGAAATACTCCAGGAGACAGGTGTTGAACAGAAAGATTTCCATATTCCCGAGATTCCCCGTATCACTTCAAAGGGCAGGCGCAGGGAAATCCTGTTGAATGTAAAACCGGCTTACACAATTGACGATGACGAATTAAATGCAGGGAAGAAAAAAGTTACACTGGAATTCTGCCTGCCCAAGGGAAGTTATGCGACAACCGTCCTCAGGGAATACATGAAAGCAGAACCCGCAGATATGAGTTAATTATTTTTTCTTATACATTGCTTCCACAAAGGCCCTGAAAGGAGGAGAGGGCCTGCCGGGTCTTGAGCGAAATTCAGGATGGAACTGGGAAGCAAAAAAGAAACTATGAGAAGGGATTTCGGCTATTTCCATACGATTGCGATTTTTGCCCGAAAATACCATTCCCTTTTCTTCCAATCTATCTACAAAATTGGGATTTACCTCATACCGGTGACGATGGCGCTCGACTATGGTATCGGTTCCATATATTTTTTCTGCCAGTGAACCTTTTTTGAGAACGGCTTCATAATCCCCGAGTCTCATTGTGGCACCCATATTTACTATATTTTCCTGTTCCGGCAAAAGGTCAATTACCGGATAAGGGGTGTTTTCATCAAATTCGGAACTGTTGGCATTTTCCATATCCGCTACATTACGTGCAAACTCAATTACACACAATTGCATACCAAGACATAGTCCCAGGAAAGGGATATCATTGTCCCGGGCAAACTTTACTGCCTGGATCTTACCTTCTACACCACGTTCTCCGAAACCCCCAGGAACAAGCACACCATCATACATCTGAAGCTTATTGATTGCCGCGGGGTCTTCATCAAAGGATTCCGAGCTTACCCAGTCGGTCCTTACCTTGCATCCAACTTCTATTGCTGCGTGTTTCAGGGATTCCCTTATGCTCAGATAGGAATCCTCAAGATTGGTATATTTTCCAACAATTGCAAGCCTGACTACCCGTGTCGCAGCATTCATTCTTTTGACTATATCTTCCCAGGAATGATCTTGCTGTTTGGTGACAAGATCGAGTCTTTGCATCATATACCCTGTAAGTCCCTGTTCTTCCAGCAGGAGGGGGACATCATAAATATCATTTGAATCATGAGCACTTACTACAGCTTCCTTTGGAACATCACAGAAGAGGGATACTTTAGCGCGGGTACTTTCATGCAGAGGATTTTTACACCGTGCGACAATCACATCCGGGGATAGACCAAGCTGGCGCAGATCTTTGACCGAGTGTTGCGTGGGTTTTGTTTTCTGATCTCCCTGGGCATCAATGGGAACCAGTGTTACATGAAGGAAAATAATGTCCTCCTCGGATTCCTCCCTGTGCATCTGCCTGACTGCTTCAAGGAACGGCATACTTTCAATGTCACCCACCGTCCCACCGACTTCAATCAGACAGATATCAGCACCACTTTTGGCTGCAACCCTGCGGATACGGGCCTTTATTTCATTGGTAATATGAGGAATGATCTGCACGGTCTTACCAAGATATTCGCCCCTTCTTTCTTTTTCAATAACAGACTGGTATATCTTACCTGTAGTCAGGTTATGATCCCATGTCAGTTCAGTGTCAAGATACCGTTCGTAGTTGCCCAGATCAAGATCTACTTCACCACCGTCTTTCAGCACATAAACTTCACCATGCTGGAAAGGACTCATGGTACCTGCATCAATATTGATATAGGGATCTATCTTGATGGCGGTTACCTTTTGTCCCTTGTTTTTCAGGTTCCGTCCTACAGAAGCAGCAGTAATCCCCTTACCGAGACCACTCATAACACCGCCTGTGATTATAATATATTTCATTCTAAGTACCTCGTTATTTCCTGAAAACAGGTAGTTTGGTTAACATATAAACAAATAATAAAGTCAGAAGAATAGCAATTGCCAGGGATGTATAAAAACTGGTTGAAAAACCAGCAGGATTCAGGTTAACAGATGATATTACATAATAGGCACCAAAAAGGAAACCAATTAAAAAAAACAGAAGGATGACTAGTTTCATATCATTCGGAGTGATGGATTTCTTAAGGAACTGGCCAAAATCCATGCTCCATTTAGTCTTTGATGCAGAAGAAGGAGGGGAAGGATTATGGACAGGTTCAATTTTAGGTTCTTCCTCTACAGGGATTCGTATATTGTCCTTCTGCCCTATGTTTATACCAAATGATTCTGTTTTGGAGCCATATCCCATGGTAACAAAAATTGTGCCACTACTGAATACCCTGCCTTCATGTGGAATCCTGACAACAACGGGTACATATTCTTCATGGGTCACATAAGGATTGTCATCAAGGAAAGTTACATAACCATCCAGATTTTCTGAAATGGAAAAATTGACATGAGTAGGCGAACCATAATTGATAATCACAATCTCAAAACTCTGTTCTCCACCGGGAGAGAGGGAGACCTCAACAGAAGGAATATCAAATTCAATGGAATTTACACCAAGTCTGTTGATATGTATCTGTTGCAACGGGGATTCACCTGTTTAGTCTCTCATTTCAGGAGGAAGCATATTGGGAATGCCTTCCTCGATGGGATAATATTCGTCACATGCAGCACAATAGAGGGTACCACTAATAACCTCTTCCCCTTCATCACTGCTTATATTTAGAACTAGCTCCCCCTTGCACAGGGGACAGGCAAGGATGTTTATCATTTCTTTTTTCATGACATTCACATCTCCAGATATTATTGCTAATAATATCAAATTAATGGTATTAATAAAAAGGGGATAAATAGATTAATTTACAGGGATTGTCAACTAAAATGATATGATCGACCTGCTACTTCGGGTTCTTGATTTTGCAGTTCCCATACTTATAATGATCTTTATCGGATTATGGGGTGCCGGACTCCTTGTAGAACTGGGGCTGATGAAAAAATTATCCCGCCTCACAAGACCTCTGCTCAAGCACACCAATCTGCCCGAGTCCTGCAGAAGTGCTTTTTTAGTTGCTATCGGATCAACGGTTGCTGCAAATAGCATGGTAGTCCAGGCAAAGGATAAGGGGTGTATTAATGATAGGGAAGCAATACTATGTGCCCTCCTCAACAGTACGCCTGCTTATGTAAGGGGAATCATAACGTATCAGATTCCCATAATATTACCTGCACTGGGACCTGTAGTCGGTGGATTCTACGTGATGGTATTCATTATATCAGCCATTGTGAAGTTTTCAGTTGTTATTATACTGAGCAAATTCTGGATAAAAGAACAAAAAAGCTGTACACTGGATGACGGACATAACGGGAATAGACCTCCACTAAAGGAAGCAATGAAAGCAAGTTTCAAAAAAGAAAAGAAACTTTTCTTCAAGATTGCCACAATATATCTGGGTATGACCACCCTTGTTTTTGCACTGAGGGAGCAAGGCTTCTTTGAGATATTCAGTGTGCTACCCCTGGCAGACCTTTTTGGGATTCCTTCAGAAAGCATCATTCCCCTGACAACTTACATTGCCAGCCCTATATTGGGAGTGTCATTGCTTGGCCCCATGATCGGTGAAGGAAGTATATCCTACCTGCAGGCTATGATCATCATAATGCTTGGAAGTATGTTCATGCTGCCGATATTCAGTATAAGGACTTTGTTGCCAAGATATATTTCTATTTTCGGTCCTAAACTGGGCGTGAAAATAGTAACAATATCAACCGGAATGAGTATACTGATACGATTAACGATACTGTTGATATTACTCAGTATAATTTAAAAAAAAGTAAAAAGAGGGGAGAATCTCCTTTTAGTGGTGTTCTCCAAAACACTCATCTTTCCTGTCATAGGCCTCATTACAGCTTTCAAGACAGCGCCTGCAGAGATGTCTTGTCTCTTCATCGTATACATTCTTGAAAGAGGGAACAAAAACATCTATGTCATAGAGCTGGCATGTGGTTCCGCATAGGTCACATTTCTCGAATTTATTGCCGGGAACGCAGTTGCCTTCCTCATCACTTTTTTCGTCAAATGTACCTTTTGCAGAATCAAGACATTTTTCGCAAAGACCTTTCCAGATTCCTTCGGGATAAGAGTGTTCAAACCGGGGTTCAAACACTCTTACCGGACAAACGGTGGGTATTGACACACCACATAGATCACAATCTGCCATATTAAATACCTCCGACAAGTACACTGGCTGCCTGCATTGCAATTTCAACGAATGGCTCTGGCCATAAACCAATAGCCATTACACCCACAAGGGATATCAGAAGAGCTGCTACATAAGGAACTGGCTCAGATACTTTTTCACCTTCATGGGGCATTGCATACATGTATCTTACAAGCCTTGCATAATAATACAGGGAAAGCGCACTGTTTAAGATTGCGATTACCGCAAGCCATACCATTCCTGACTGAATGGTCGAGGAGAACAGGATGAACTTGCTCATGTATCCTGCTGTTGGCGGAATTCCTGCAAGTGCAAATACAAATACTGTAAGACACAGTGCAGTTATTGGCATTTTCTTACCCAATCCCTTGAAATTATCAATGTGATCCGGGATTTCCGTATCCCTCTTTTCCTTTATAACCATGTAGACTACAACGGCAGTAGCTATGAAAGCACCGGCTTTCATGAAACCGTGAGCCAGGGTATAAAGTATACCTCCGGTCAGTGCCATCGGGGTCAGGACAACAAATGCCATAGAAATGTAGCCTGCCTGTGCAATAGAGGAGTATGCGAGCATACGTTTCACACTTTTCTGGGACAGGGCCACGACATTACCATAGGTCATGGTAATTACTGCCAGTATCGCAAAAGCCATCCTCCAGTCCGCCTGCATTGCCAGAAGGGCTACTATGAATACCTTGAATGCAGCAACAAATGCCATCTTCTTGGAACCTGCGGCCAGAAGGGCCGATACAACAGAAGGCGAACCCTGGTAGGTATCCGGAGCCCACATGTGGAATGGTACAAGAGCAATCTTGAAACCAAAACCTGCTATCAGGAGTACTATTGCAAGTAAGCCGATTGCGTTGGAGGCCAATACATCCATATTCTGGGCGATACCCGGAATGGATGTGGTACCGGTTGCACCGTAAACAAAGGATATTCCCATAAGCAACAGGGCCGCTGAGAGAGCACCCATAAGCAGGTATTTCATTGCTGCTTCGACAGACCGGGGGTTCTTCTTCTCAAATCCGGCAAGGGCATAGGTTGCTATACTTGCCAGTTCAAAGGCCACAAAAAGAACCATGAGGTCATTGGCAGATGCCACAAACATCATACCGAAAGTGGCAAACAACACAAGGGCATAGAAGATTTCCGTGTCTTTATTGTCTTCAGTATACTTGATAGATGCAATGGACACAATAAGAGCAACCACCAAAAACACCAGTTTAAAGAACTGGGAAAGGGGGTCCACACTCAGGGTATCGGAAAACATCAATGCAGAGGCACTGAAGTTGCCGATCACCATTGCAAGGGCTGCCAGACAGCCTGCTGTTGCGATATAGCCAAGTACGTTTTTGGATGAAGAACCCATGAAAATACCAATCATGAGTACGATCAATCCGGTCAATGCAACTATAATCTCAGGTGCAAGTAACATCAAATCTACCATTCTTACACCCCCATTGCAGCCATTAGGCTGACTATTTCATTCGAACCTGTAATCATCATATCCAGCACCGGACTTGGGTTCAATCCGAAGTACAGTACCAGCAGGGCTATAACTGCCATGGAGAAGGTCTGTACGTTGGACAGGTCAAAGACCTTTCCGATCTTTCCATTATAGACGCCAAACATAGTTCTTTGCATTGCCCAGAGATGGTAACCAGCAGTTATGACTACACCAAACAGTGCAAGTATTACAAATGTTGGCACATTCACGTAACTGAAAGTGAAAACCATGAATTCGGCGATGAAACCGGTCAAACCTGGCAAACCCAGGGATGCCATGAAAGCCAGCATCATTATAACCGCCAGCTTAGGCATTTTTGTAGCAAGGCCTCCCAGGTCATTGATTATCCTGGTACCGGTAGATGCCTGAATTACTCCTACGGACATGAACATTATACTCATGATCAAACCGTGGGAGAATTGCTGGAACATTGCTCCTGAAATGGACAATGTAACAAGTCCTGCAGCTCCCAGGGTAACAAAACCCATGTGACTTACACTGGAATAAGCAACCATTCTCTTGAGATCCTTCTGGGACAGTGCCAGGAATGCACCATACACAATACTTACAGAACCAAGCAATCCCAGGATTGTAATCATCATATCCGGGGATCCTGTAGCAGGAAGCATTGGCAGGATAACACGGAAGATTCCGTACCCTGCAATCTTGAGCAGGATGAACAGTACACTGCCAGCAGTCGGTGCCTCTGCATAAGCATCAGGCAGCCAGGAATGGAATGGTACTATTGGAAGTTTCACCAGGAAACCGAAGAGAAGTGCAAGGAATATTGCATCTCTGGCAATACCTGACCCAATCATCGGGAACTGGCTCATGAGATGGGCAATGCCCATATTTGCCACACCTGTCTGGTCCCAGGCAGCAAAGTAAAGTCCGAAGATACCCAGCAGCATCACCAGGGAAGCCACATGGGTGTAAATAAAGAATTTGATTGAAGCATGCCTCTTATTCGGACCGCCCCATATGTTCACCATGAAGAACAGCGGAATCAGTGTAAGTTCCCAGAATATATAGAAGAGGAAGAAATCCAGGGAAATGAATACACCGATAACTGCTCCCTGCATTGCCAGGATCAAGCCATAAAACCTGTTGGGAGTTGATCTGACATCATTCCATGTGAACAGTATTAGCAGTGGTATTACGATTGCATTTAGCAATATAAGGGGCATTGAGACGCCATCGACACCAAGATGGTAGTTTATACCAAGACTTGGAATCCAGCTTGCCAATTCCTCAAACTGCATCGCAGTTGATGAACTGTCGAAGCTGAAATACATGTAAAGGGTCAGTATCAGTGTGATAAGGGTACCCATAAGGGCCACCACACGAGCTTGCTCCCTTGTTTTCGTAAGGAACGCAAATGCTGAGAACAATAGCGGAATCAGCACAATGAGGGATAATACCGGCAACATTAGAAGACCTCCATGACTAGCTTGATCAATATTACCAGGAGACTTACTCCCGTAATGACAGCCACCGAGTAGTGCTGTATAACTCCTGTCTGTACCTTCCTGAAGGAATCCCCTGCCTCTATTATCAGGTAACTGATTACGTTGACGATACCATCAATAAACCTGTCTATGTGATAGCCTGCCATAGCAAGACCTTCATAGACAAACTTGACAGCAAAGAGCTGGGTGAATATCTCATTCTGATAGTAGCGGTTGTAGAGGAGTTTGTACACAGAGTTGTCTTTTGAAACAAACCTGCTCATGTCTATTGCTTTCTGGTAGTAGATCACAAAAGCGATCAACAGACCGATGACTGCAACGATAACAGGCATCCACAGGATGAGCAGTGGTTCTTGGCCTGCATGATGGACAAGTTCATAGTTACCCACCTCTGCCAGAGCAGGGATGTCCATGTTAACAAAATTGTTCACAAAGGTACTGTTTACAAACTTGTTGAACGGCTCAACAACGATAGCTCCGAATACCAGGGCAAGTATACCCAGTATGGAAAGTGGAACTGTCATTGATGCAGGAGATTCATGCCCACCGTAATTGGTCCTGGGCTTTCCGGCAAATGTCATGAACAGCAGTCTGAATATATAGAGTGAAGTAAGCAGTGCTGCCACGATAGCGAAGATGTATGGGAACCAGTTTCCTGCATGTTCCCCGAAGAGATATGCATTTTCAATTATCGGATCTTTACTGAAGAAACCTGTACTTCCTATAGAGGTTCCGGGTATACCGAAGCCTGCAAGAGCAAGAGATGCGGCTACCATTGTTGCAGCTGTTATCGGCATGACCTTTGCAACGCCACCGAGTTCCCTCATATCATGAGTTCCCACAGCATGGATCACACTTCCGGCACACAGGAAAAGCAGTGCCTTGAAGAATGCATGGCTGACAAGATGGAAGATTGAAACACCGACTGCTTCTGCACCGATGACTGCTCCCATACCCAATCCCAGCATCATGTAACCAAGCTGGCTGATAGTGGAATAGGCAAGTACCCGTTTCAAATCGTTCATCACAATTCCCATTGTTGCGGCAAACAATGCAGTGAAAGCACCCACGTATGCCACTATTATAAGGGATTGTGGTGCAGCTATAAACATCGGGAAAGTTCTTGCAACCAGATAGACACCGGCTGTAACCATTGTTGCAGCATGGATAAGAGCTGAAACTGTTGTTGGGCCTTCCATTGCATCAGGCAGCCACACATGTAGCGGGAACTGACCGGACTTACCAACGGCACCTCCGAAGAACAGAAGGGTGATTATCGTAAGGTGGCTGACCTCAAATCCCAGGATAGTTGCATTCATGGCAGCTATTTCAGGGATGAATGAAAAAATCTCATCGAACCGGAGGAGATAGACACCTTCGGGAATAATGCCGTTTACCAGTTTGAAAAGATCGGCAAACAGGACAATAATACCTGCAAGGAACATGACATCTCCAATCCGCGTGGTGAGGAAAGCCTTCTTTGCCGCTGAAGCAGCGCTGGGCTTCTGGTACCAGAAACCGATCAGCAGATAAGAACACAGACCCACAAGTTCCCAGCTTATGAATAACTGGAGAATATTGTCGGACAAAATCAAACTCAGCATGGACGCAGTGAAAAGGGAGGTCTCTGCAAAGTACCTTGGTTTGGCCGGGTCATGTGACATGTAGCCTACTGAATATATGTGAATAAGCAGACTTACAAAGGTCACCATTGTGAGCATTACCGCTGCAAGCGGATCTATCAGGATACCCAGATTAAAAATTGCAAACCAGTGATAGGACTGGCTAATTACCTGATCCGGGTTCTGCAGCAAACCGATTGTGATCAATAGAGAGATCAAAAAGGATGCTGCTATTGCGAATATCGGGATTAATCCCCCGCCATATGGGGTTTTCTTACCTACAAAGAAGGTAATTACAAAGGCGAGTGCGGGTAAAAGTGGTATTAAAAACGCTAAATTTTCATAAGCCATATCATTACCACCTCAACAAGTTAAGCTCGTCAAGATTGATTGAATCACGCATCCTGTAAACGGACATCATGATTGCGAAACCTATTGCAGCCTCACAAGCTGCCAGTGCTATCGAGAAGAGAGCAAATACCTGGCCGCTCATATCGTCATTGTAACTGGAAAAAGCTACAAGATTTATGTTTGCTGCATTTAGCATAAGTTCCACACACATCAGGATACGAATACCGTTTTTCTGTGAAATGAAACCATAGAGACCTATGGAAAAAATTATTGCAGAAAGTGCAAGGTACCAATTAAGGGGAATCATTGGTTATCCTCTCCTTTTGCCATGTAAATAGCACCCACAAGTGAAGACAGCAGTACAATTGAAAGAACTTCGAATGGCACTACAAACTCAGTGAATATCAGGGTACCTATGGCTTTAATATTACTCTGGTCTGCCATGTTCTGGGGCAGCTGGTCAACTGTTGTCCAGGACGTCCCATAAAGGGATACGAGAACCACCGCAAGGAACAAACCTACAATTGCCGCCCTTGCAAATGCCCTTCCAATTACTTCCAGTGGAGGGATTTCGATATGTGCAAGACGGATAAGGAACCTGCGGGGATTAAACTGATGTACAAAAGAATCCCGGACACCTACTTTATCAGTTGCCATTATCATCACTTCCCATTGTATTCTTTGTAAGCATCACGGCAAAGAGAATCAGTACACCGATTGCACCCACATAGACCAGGACCTGTACGACACCCACAAACTGGGCATTCAGCGTGATAAACAGGCCTGCCATAGTAAACATCGAAAAGACTAGTGAAAGTGCAGCCTTGACGATATCCTTGACCAGTACCGTTGCCAGGGAAAAGAATATGACAACAGTCGCCAGTATGAAAAAGACCAAAGCTTCTCCTATTCCAATCATTGTTCAGCCTCCGGTGCGTCAATAGGTTCTTCCCTTGCCAGTTTGTCCGGTGTAAAGAGAAGATCCTCATGTTTCCACGTGACTATACCATCTGTATAAATTTTTGAACTTGAGAGGGCATCTTGTGGACACTGGTCAATACACAGACCACAAAACATGCAGTGCCCGACATCTATTTCGGGGAACCACCGGGTCTTGGTACTATCTTTACGTACCCTGGCCCTCACAATCTTGATTGCGCAGTTGGGACAGGTATTTGCACATATTCCACACCCGATGCATTTACTTTTATCAAGTTTTTGCAGCCCTCTGAATCTTTCAGGCAATTGTGTGCGTATTTCAGGGTATAAGCGGGTAACACGAGGTCTTCGCATGTACCTAAAAGCACTAATAATATTTTTCAGAACCATCAAATCACACTCCCAGATACAAACCTAATGCAATTGCCCATCCAAGGTTTAACAGGGAGAAGGGCAGGAGTTTTTTCCAGCTGAGATCTACAACCTGATCAATTCTGTACCTCGGAACAGCCCAACGCATCATTATTATGAATGCCATGACAAGTGTTGCCTTGGTTACGAGGACCACTGTGGGAAGGATTACTCCAAGCACAGTATTATCTGTTACAAATCCCGGAACGTTCCATCCACCCAGGAAAAGCAGGGCAATGAGAAATGAACCGAGAATCAAATGGAAATATTCCGCAAAGAATCCCAGACCGAACCTCATACTGCTGTATTCAGTAAACACACCGGCCTGAAGTTCTTCCTCACCTTCGTTCTGGTCGAAGGGAAGGCGACCCATATCAATCATCATAGCAATGAAAAATACTATGAAACCTATTGGTTGCAGAAATGCATACCAGATACGATCCTGAGCATGTACGATTCCGACCACATCAAGGGTACCGGACATTATTGCTACACTTACGATAGTGAGACCCAGAGGGATCTCATAACCAACCATTTGTGCAAAGTTACGGAAGGTACCCATCATTGCATATTTATTATTCTGACCGTATCCAAGTACAAAGGTACCTATGATAGCAATCGCTGAAACGGCCTCGATGTAAAGGATGCTAATGTCCATTTGGGTCGCTGCGAGTACATATTCGGTGCCATTTACATAAACAGCACCAACAGGTATCGCAACAAGCATCAGGAAAACAGACAGCAATATAACAATAGGCGCACTTATGTAGAGTATCCTGTCAACTTTGGCTGGAATGATTTCCTCTTTTGTAAACAGCTTGATAGCATCTGCAACCAGCTGGAATATACCCCTCGGACCGACCCTGTTAGGACCATGTCTTTCCTGTATATCAGCAGACAATTTACGTTCAACCCAGATGGCGAACATACCGAATCCAAACAAGGCACCTATCAGCACAAGGCCCACAATTCCCTTTAACCATGGATAAATATTTGCTGGAACTTCTAACATATTTTCACCTATCCGCCTCACTTACACATGGGTCAAGGCTTCCTACGATCGCTACAACGTCTGCAAGTTGAGAATCTTTTATAAGAGGTGGCATTGCCTGCATTGTAGGGAACACAGGTCCCCTGATCTTCACACGATAGGGCTTATCAGATCCATCGGACACCATATACATTCCCATTTCTCCTCTGGGATCTTCAACCCTGTGGAAAACCTCTCCTTCCGGAACCCTCATCACGGGAGCCCGACGGTCATAGGGGAGATTCTCCGGGAACAACGACCCAGAAGGCATCTGGTCCAGTGCCTGTTCGATGATATACATACTCTCATAGATTTCAGCAACACGCACCCAGATACGGGCATAAACATCTCCCGCGGTTTCGGTACATACCTTGAAATCCAGATCATCATAAACAAGATAGGGTTCATCCTTCCTTATATCGAAATCAACACCAGTTGCCCTCAGAGGTGGTCCGGTAACTCCCATTTCCTTGGCTGTATCCGGTGTAAGGACACCGACACCCACAGTACGTTCCCTGTAGATCGTATCGGACTTCATTAACTCACCCCACTCTTCAAGGCCTCTTCTAAGCAGTGCAAATGCCTCCTTGCATTTTGCCTCAAACCCTTCAGGGAGATCGTCGCGTACTCCGCCAAATCGGAGATAAGAATGTGTAATACGGGCACCGGTGGTCATTTCAAGGAGATCGAGAATTTTTTCCCTGACAGTCATGGGGTAGAAAAACATTGTCATAAAACCAATAAATTCAGTATATTCCCCATAACCGAGCAGATGGCTCTGTATTCTGGACAGTTCTTCAACTATAACCCTGATATACTGAGACCTTTCAGTTGGTTCGATTCCTGCAAGTTTTTCCACACAGCCTACAAAAGCTTCCTCATTGGTAAGAGCCGCAAGATAACAGGCCCTGTCCACCACAGGTATTCCCTGTAGATATGTCTTGCTTTCTAGTATTTTTTCTATGCCCTTGTGGATGAAACCCATTTCCACATCAGAATCCTGCACAGTTTCTCCTTTCAATTTTACATTTAGCCTGAAAGGTCCGGGTTGTGCAATATGATGAGGTCCCATATGGATAAGCATCTCATCAGGGCCAATATTGGTATCCATAATTATCACTCACACCAGGTTTTTAGCAGTCTTTTGGGGAAAATCTTCGTAATCTTTACGCAGAGGCCAGTCACCCAGCAATTCATCCGGCAGGACTAGATTTCTCAAATTCGGATGATTTCTGTACTGTACACCGAATAGTTCGTAGGCTTCCCTTTCATACCAGTTGGCATCCCAGTAAACAGAAGTAATGGATTCAATCTCCGGATTGTTACGTGGAAGTCTTGCTTTCAGTTTCAGTACCAAAGGCTGGCCGAAGGAACTCAGGTGATATACTACTTCAATTTCATCTTTCAGGATCAAATCCACAGCTGTTTCCGAAGAAAGATGGTCAAACTGAAGTTCATCCTTCAGGTATCTGCATATTTCCACAATACTTCCGGCTTCTGCATAAGCAGAAATACGTTTTTCTGATTCAATTTGTGAATCAGAGATTGTATCAGGGAACTTTGCATTCAGTGAATCAATAATCTTCTCCGCTTCCATAGTATCAACCTTCATAGCCAGAACCCCGGTCCTTTTTGGTTTCAATCTTTTTCTGGATCTCAACAAAACCCTGGATTATTGCTTCGGGTCTTGGAGGGCATCCGGGAACAAAAACATCTATCGGGAAGATCTCATCTATATTCTGAACTGTGCTGTAGGATTCATAGAAGGGACCCCCGCTTATGGAACAGTCGCCCACACAAAAAACCCATTTAGGGGAAGGCATTTGATCCCACAATCTCTTAAGAGCGGGGAAATATTTTCTGGTAACATACCCACTGATTATCATAACGTCAGCCTGTCTGGGAGAATTACGGGGAATAATACCAAAGCGATCGGTATCCATCGGAGCCACACCGGCAACGATAAGTTCCACACCACAGCATCCCATTGGCTGGGACATAAACCAGAGAGAATTCTTGCGTCCCCAGTTAAGAATATCCTGAATTTTGGTCTTTTTAAGGAATTCGTTGATTTCCCGGGATGTTGTAGTTATAACTCCAGGAATGGATTCCTCTTGAGCCTGCTCTTTAGGAGCCGGCTGTTCATAGGATTGGGAAGTTAATTCTTCAGCCATCTAAGTGCCCCCTTCTTCCATAAGAATGCATAACCGAACAGGAGAACAAAAATAAATATAAGCATTTCAACTACCGCTACCGTCGTATCCACTCCTGTATTACCTCTGTATATCATAGCCCACGGGTAAAGGAAGAGGACTTCGATATCAAACAATACGAATGCGATCGCATAGAGGTAATACTCCACACTGAATTGAATACGTGCAGGGCCGGTAGGAATCGAACCTGACTCGTAGGTGGAATATCTCTCAGCACCTGTACTTCTCGGACTGAGCAATTTAGCGATCAACATCGTCATTGGAGGCATCAGTAGTGAGACGACAAGAAACACCGCAACCGGGATGTAACTATATACGATATTACTATCGACAATTCCTGACATATAACTCACCTGATTATGAATATCAAATAAATGTGAACCAATTGACTTTATGTAACATCATTGCATTTGTATAATAAATGGTCCACTGGATTTTATTTTGAATCTTCTAATGAATCATCACATAAAAACATATTGGATTTATCACGCTTTATAATCAAAATTGAAATTTAAAAAAAGGCATTACACAAGACGCGAGAAATACAAATATGGTTGGACTTAAAAAAAGTTGGAAATGTATACATCAAAGAGTTTTTGGAGCGAAGTATTTCTTAATCAGCTCACCGCATTCCGAACAGGAAATAATGATCCAATCCCCTACTTCCTCTTTTGAATACCTGTCAAAGATAGAAGCTCCACAAGAAGGGCATACATAATATTTCTTAAAATAATAATGATAAAACGCCGGGTTGTCTTCCAGCCATTTTACAACAGCCTGCATTCTTTCAAAATATCGCTGCTTTGAAGGGACTTCCACATATTTAATTGCATCCGAAGCTTTTTCGGAAATATGTCTTTCATATTTTTTCGAACGGGATGTGATTTTCTTGTAATCAGAAATGTATTTTGATGTACTGTTTAAATAACTGAAATACGTTTCATGGGACTGGGGTTTGGAACAATTACAAATTGTGCGGAGGAAAAATTCCCCCATCACATCTTCCATAACATCAGCACAGGTAGTACAGATATTATAATTACCATACTGTTTGTAATCCTGAGCCTCACCACAAATCAAACAGGTTTCCATCCCAATACCCCTTAGTCAACTTCAGTAGGAGTCATTGCTTCCCTGGTAAACATTATCGGGAAAACATTCAATACACCAAGCAGGTCGCCTTCCCTGATTTTTCCATTTGCCTGACCGAAGACATATGCATACCTGATGGTGCGCTCCTTATCCACCGGACATGCTCCCTCAGTGGAAGCAATCTTGAGAACAGAAGCAACTGCATGATACGTGAAAGCGCATGGCATGGCAAGAGTATCGGGATCAAGAGTGATTTCCCTCACAGGAATCTTTTTGTATTCCCCTGCCCTGATTTCCAGATCATTATCCGCAATCACCATTTCCCATCTTGCACGAGTTGCGATAGTAAATTCATAGGGCGCTGCCTTAACTTTTTTAGAAACAATTTCACCCTTTTTCCGGGATACTACCTGTATTATCTCTGCAGACATCCAATCACCATTTAAGAATATATGAACAAGGAGATATATAACTATCACCATTGATAATTAACAATGGGTCGCTTCCACCATTACTACCTTTAAAGTAACGAAAACTAAATATTAATAAATTGTGTATTCATCTCAATTCCAATCCATATCAGAATTCAAACCATTATTATACCTACCAGAATAGCGGAGAATCATATGCGAGTCAATGAAAAATGTGTCGGATGCGGACAATGTACCGCTTTCTGCAAACAGGATGCCATTGTAGTCAAAGGAAATGCATATATTACTGACAAATGTACCAACTGCGGCGTATGTGCATTCTACTGTCCCCTTAAGGCTATCGAGGCTGAAAAATGAAAATCAATGTAATCGGAGCAGGTCTCGGAGGTCTTTTAAGTGCGGCTTCACTCGCAATCGAAGGACATGAAATAGAGGTGTTTGAAAGATTACCCATTACAGGAGGGCGGTTTACAAACATCGAATATCACGGTTTCAGCCTGTCTACGGGAGCATTGCACATGATACCTCATGGTTCTACAGGTCCTCTGGGAAGCCTGCTCAGGAAAATAGGTGCAGACGTGGAAATCGTACCCTGTGAACCTATGGCCATGATCCGTATACCCGCAAATGGTTCAAATAATTATAAATCCGGATTTAAAGATATATCTTTCAATCAGTATGGTTCACAATTCTCCATGTGGAACAGACTCAAGCTTGCAATCCTTTTAATTACCACCAGAAGGTGGCCTCCTAAAAATATTTCTTTTGAAAACTGGATTCGTAAATACCTGAATGAAAATAGCGCACACAAAACCGCCAACTCTTTCTGCGGCTGGGCACTGAGCCTGACAAACAGAGATGTACCTGCAGAGGAAGCTTTTGAAATATTTGAGAATCTCTACCGCTATGGAGGAACAGGCATCCCAATGGGTGGATGTAAAGGAGTCACGGATGCTCTTGTGAAAATAATTAGTTCAAATGGCGGAAAAATTCATAAAAGAACCGAAGTGAGTCGGATAATTGTGGAAAACAATACAGCCCGGGGAGTAATAGCAGATGGGAAAAAACATTATTCCGATGTTGTAATAAGCAATATTGGTCACCCTTTTACAAGAGATCTTTATGACTCAGATACCATTAATAATGCTTATGAAGAAAAAATCGACAATACCAAACCTTCTGCAGGAATTAAGATATGCCTGGCCGCAGATGAGCCTTTGATCGGCCACAATGGGATTCTCCTGACACCTTACTGTCGCCGGGTCAACGGAATCAATGAAGTGACCAACACAGACCCCAACCTTGCTCCTGCAGGGAAACATCTGGTAATGGCACACCAAAGTGTCCGGCAGGAAAAAATCGATAAGCTTGAAGAGGAGATCGAAATTGGCCTGCAGGATCTCAAGGAAGTCTTCCCCAATAAAAAATACGAAGTAATCCTCACTCAGTCATATTATGACGGCTGGCCCGTAAACCGGGCATCCTCCGGCTCAGATATAGGCAATACCACACCCATCAATAGCCTTTACGTAGTTGGTGACGGGGCAAAAGGAAAAGGAGGCATCGAAGTAGAAGGTGTTGCCCTGGGTGTTATGAATACTCTGGATATCATAAAGCAACAACATCGGGAATGACCGGTATTCCTTAAATACCTCTTCAACCAATTCACCACGGGGGATAATCATGCAAATCAGAAGATTCACTGTACTGTTACTGGTAGTTATACTGTTAATCATCCAACCTGCTTTTGCCTTCACCTCATACGATGGCAAAGAGGATATGGAAATCTTACAACAGATAGATGATGATGTTTATGCTGCAGGAGGCAATCTGCAGATCAACAGTGATATAAACGGTGATCTGGTCGTTACCGGCGGCACCATTACCGTCAACGGAGATATTTCCGGAGATCTGATAGCTGCGGGCGGTACAATAGCAATACAAGGAAACATAGCCGATGATGCCAGGATAGCAGCCGGGACACTGACCATATCAGAAAGTATCGGAGATGATGTTATTGCAGGCTGCAGCCAATTCATCCTGGAAGAAAATGCAACAATCGGAGGAGACCTGGCAGCCGGCACGGATACGGCATACCTCTACGGGGATGTTGCGGGCAATGTGTCAGGAAACTTCGGGAATATAATACTTGGCGGGAATGTCGCAGGAGAACTGGATGTTGATACCGAAAAAATACAAACCCTTCCTACTGCCACTATTCAAGGGGAAAGAATTACTTCTACAGATACATACCCGGGTCAAACAGAATCCGATGAAAATGGATATGGGTTCATGGATATTGTATTCTGGTTATTGCGTTACATAATGTTACTGTTAACCGGCTGGATAATTCTCTATATGGCAACAAATAGCATAGAGGACATGACCTTTCATCTCACGGATAAACCAATTGACAAGACTATAGCCGGCCTTTTATCATTGCTGGGAATCCTCATGGGATCAATTATACTTGCAGTAACAGTGGTTGGAATCCCCCTGGCACTGATACTGTTATTGATAATGATTTTTTTGCTCTACTGCGCAAGGATAATAGCCGGCTTATGGCTGGGAAAAAAACTATTCGGATTGCTAGGCAGGACTACTACACGATGGCGGGAGATGGCAGCTGGCATATTCATACTACTGCTACTGGGAAGCATCCCATACATCGGCTGGATAGTCTATGTGATCGCCACCCTCCTATCAACAGGTGCAATCTATTATCTATTTAAGGAAAAGGTCAGGAATCGGCCTGCATGAGTTCAAATACATCTACACCTACCTTTTTTAACATCTGCGAAAGCCTGAAAAGGGGAAGGCCGACCACATTAAAAAAATCCCCTTCCACTTTTTCCACAAGCACAGCACCAAGCCCCTGTATGGCAAAGGCCCCTGCTTTATCCATTGGTTCACCGGTTTTCACATAAGCTGCAATATCTTGCCGGGAGAGATTCGCCATCCTAACTTGAGTGGATATTATATCAGTATCCTCAATCCCTTTTACCGAATCAATAACTACAATTCCGGTTAAAACTTCCACAGTTCTGCCACTAATCATCCTCAGCATAGACATGGCGTCTTCTTTATCTGCAGGCTTGCCGAGAAGTATTCCACCGGATGATACAACCGTGTCAGCTGCGATTATCACAGAATCCGGATATTTTGTCGCAACGTCACGACCTTTTCCCAGAGCGTGCTGAAGAGCCTGAGATGGAGGGTCCAACTCCTCATCCATGAGCTCATTGTAAGCAGAAGGGACTATCTCAAAGCTATTCCCAATGAGCTGTGTCAGCAATTCCCTGCGCCGGGGAGATGTAGAAGCCAGAATAATCCTGCGCATCGCCAGCCTCAATGTTGCTTGTAAGTGAACTACACCACACTTACGCATGGTGCTTCCTGCTTCATTCTTTGAACTTATGTTCACAAGTCCACAGGCTCTCCCCATAGTTCCTACGGTGCTTCAAATACCTATCAAATTCTGCTTATTTAAGGCAAACTTCTTAATGTTAATTGCAGCATTGACATCTCTGTCATGGGATGCACCACAATCAGGACATTGCCATTTACGGTCTGCAAGTGTAATGTTTTTGTTATGATACCCACAGATATTGCATATTTTAGTAGATGGCTCAAATTGTCCAATTCTCAATATGATTTTGCCATACCATTCTGCTTTATATTCCAATTTGGTTACAAAAGAACTCCATGATACATCATTAATGGATTGTGCAAGACAATGATTTTTCAACATTCCAGATATGTTTAATGTTTCCAGTGCAATCGCTTGGTTTTCGCTTATGAGTCGACTTGTCAACTTGTGCTGGAAATCATTTCTCTGATTTGCGATTTTCTCATGAAGTTTTGCTATCTCCTGTCTTGCTTTTTCTCTGTTTTTTGAACCTTTTTGTTTTCGTGAGAGACGCTTTTGCAATACTTTCAAACGTTTTATTGAATTATTAAGATGCTTGGGATTATCTATTTTTTCACCATTAGAAGTAATGGCAAAATCCTTAATTCCCACATCAATACCAACCGTATTGTTTTCATTAAACTTTTGTTTGGCAGGCAAATCTTTTTCGTCATCTACAAGAATACTAATGAAATATTTACCAGATGGTGTTTTTGATATTGTTGCAGTTTTCAAATTACCTTCAAAACGTCTATGCAACTTTGTTTTTATCCATCCGATTTTGGGAAGTTTCACTTTGTTACCATCAAAATCTACCTCATAATGTTGTGGAACAGAAAATGATTGCACTGGATTTTTCTTTGATTTAAATTTAGGAAATCCTGTTTTATCCCTAAAGAATTTGGTAAATGCATTATCCAGATTAAGAGTAGCCCCACGTAAAGATTGTGAATTAACCTCTTTCAACCATTCCATTTCATCATACAATGTTGGAATCATTTTATTCAATGTAAATCTGGACACCGCTTTTCCATCTTGTTCATAAGTTTTAATTTTCTGTTCTAACGCCCAATTATAGATTACCCTCACACATCCGAAATGTTTGCTGAACATTTCTTTTTGCCCTTTTGTGGGATACATTCTATATTTATAGGCTTTCAACATGCACATTCATCTTTGAATTTAACATTATTTATATTTTGTATCAAAACAACAAAAGGAGACGCATTCATCTCCTACCTTACGGAAGGAGTTTTCTGCTTTTCATGATAAACCCGTATTTGTGTTGCATTAATCTTATGTAGGATATATATCATTTCATTCTCCATTCATGCCAGAGTATGCCACATTCGCACGTAATGTATTCATTCCTGTCACAAACATCTGCAGGAACAACTGCCATTACTGTACCTTCCGTCGTGAACCATCCCATCCTGATGCACAACTGATGGGTGAAAAAGAGATAGGTGATATTCTAAGCCACGGAAAAAAGGCGGGTTGTACGGAAGCCCTGTTCGTGTTCGGAGAGTATGCCGAGGAAGTGCCCGAATATATGGAGTGGCTGGAACAAAGAGGTTATTCTTCAACTGTGGATTATGTCTACAAATTGTGTGAAATGGCAATTGGAAAAGGACTGTTGCCCCATACAAATGCCGGGATACTGACCTATGAAGAAATGGAGATCCTCAAACCTGTAAACGCAAGTATGGGCCTCATGCTCGAAACCACTGCACGATTATCTGCCCATGAGCTGTCACCGGGTAAAGAACCCGAAATCCGCCTTGGCATGATAGAAGATGCAGGCAAACTACATATCCCGTTCACAACAGGCATCCTTGTAGGTATCGGAGAAACCCGCAAAAACCGTATCGATTCCCTTGAAGCCATTGCAGAGCTACAACTCAAATATGGCCATATCCAGGAAGTAATTATCCAGAATTTCATGCCCAAGCCTGGCACCAGGATGGAAAGCATCAGGCCACCATCAAAAGAAGAGATGCTCGATACTGTACAACTGGCAAGAAGTATCCTGCCTGCAGATGTAGAAGTGCAGGTGGCCCCAAACCTGATTGATCCTTACCTGCTGATAAAAGCAGGTGCCAAAGACCTAGGAGGAATATCCCCCACAACGATTGACTGGATAAATCCCGAAGCTGAATGGCCGGATGTTGAAAAATTGAAAACTATGGCAAGAGGTATCCCATTAAAGGAAAGATTACCCATCTACCCGCAATACATAAGAAGTGGATGGTATAGTAAGCAACTTGATGGATTGATAAATTCCCTTGCAAATTCCGAAGGTTATCGAAAATAACAGAAGGATTCCTATGAAAACCACGATACCTGATGATATCATACAGCAGGCATATGAGGGGAAAGTCACAAAAAAAAATGCCCTCAAATTGCTGGAAGTGCCCCCTTTACAACTATTTTCCTTTGCTGACAGATTACGCAAGCAAGCCGTCGGCGATGATGTGACATATGTTGTCAACAGAAATATCAATTTCACAAACCGATGCATAGGCAACTGTGGTTTCTGTGCTTTCAAGCACCAGGAAAATTACCTTCTGGAAAAATCGGATATACTCAAAAAAACAAAAGAAGCTGTTGAGTTGGGTGCTACAGAAGTCTGTATCCAGGGCGGATTACTTGAAGATGCAAACCTGGAATTTTACCAGAATATTCTCAGTTCCATCAAAGCAAATTACCCCGACATACATGTTCACGCCTATTCTCCGATGGAAATTTTCCACCTTGCAAAGAAAAACGGACTTTCTATCGAATCCACAATAAAAAGGCTCAAAAACAGCGGCCTTGAAACTATGCCCGGTACTGCTGCAGAGATCCTTTCAGACAGGGTGCGCGAAATAATATGTCCCGGAAAACTGAACACTCTGCAGTGGGAAAATGTTATCACTACAGCCCACAGGCTTGGAATTGCCACTACTGCGACCATGATGTACGGGCATGTGGAAACAAAGGAAGAAAGGATAGATCACATACTGAAAATAAGGGAGATCCAGCAAAAAACCGCTGGTTTTACCGAATTTGTACTTTTGCCGTTCATGCCCTATAACAATCCTATCGGCAAAAAGATGATAAAAGAAGGCAAGTATGCCACCGGCGGCATAGAAGACTTACAGTTTTATGCGCTCTCCCGGATCCTCCTGCATACCCACATCCCCAATATACAGGCAAGCTGGGTCAAGCTCGGAAAGAAACTTGCACAGGTAGCTCTTGTCTCTGGTGCCAACGATGTTGGGGGGACATTGATGGAAGAGAAAATCTCCAGCTCTGCAGGTGCAAAAAACGGGGAAAGTATGGAAGTTTCCGAAATAAAATGGTTGATCCAGACGGCCGGCCGCAAACCTGTGCAAAGGAATACTCTCTATGAAAGTATTGAGGCAGGGAAATGATTCCTGAAGATATTGAAAAACGGGCTAGAAACGGGTTGGCCACCAGGGAAGATGCCCTGAGACTTCTCAAAGAAAACCCTTTTGAGCTTTTTGACCTGGCAGACCGGCTTCGCAGGGAATCGGTCGGTGACGATGTAACCTATGTTGTGAATCGCAATGTGTACATCACCAATATGTGCAGGGGCAAATGTAATTTCTGCTCATACAACCAACCTGACGGTTACATACTGACAATATCGGAAATCCTTGAAAAGGTGGAAACAGCATATGTTGCAGGCGCCACTGAGATTTGCATACAGGGAGGTTTCCTTCCTGAGCTCAATCTTGATTTTTATCTTGATATCGTACGAGCAATCAAGGAAAAATATCCAGATATAAGCATTCATGGATATTCCCCCATGGAAATCAACCACGCTGCCAGGTTTGATGGTATTTCTCTGGAAGAGGCATTCACAAAATTGCTGGAAGCCGGATTGGGGACCCTTACAGGAACCTCTGCGGAAATCCTCTGCCAAAGAGTGCGAAATATAATTTGTCCTGAAAAGATTACTACAGAAGAATGGATTGATACAATTAAATCAGCACATAATGCAGGTCTGGTCACAAATTCAACCATTATGTATGGCCATGTGGAGACCTGGGAGGAGCGAATCGACCACCTCCTTATACTAAGGGATATCCAACAAAAAACGGGCAAATTCACAGAACTTGTCCCTCTTCCATTTCTGCCCTACAACAACAGGGTGGGTAAAAAAATGATTAAAGAAGGGAGATATGGCCCGGGTGGAATAGAAGACCTGAAATTCTATGCCATTGCACGCGTTCTCCTCAATAAACATATACCGAATATACAGGCCAGCTGGGTAAAACTTGGAAACAAGCTTGCACAGGTAGCCCTGAATTGTGGTACCAACGACCTGGGTGGTACACTTATGGAAGACCAGATCACCGTTGCATCCGGGGGAAAGAATGGTGAATACCTGCACCCCGAAGAGATGCAATGGATCATCAAAGGAATCGGACGCAGGCCTGTCAGACGAGATACACATTACAGGGAATGTAAATGAGAGCAGTAATACCCTACAAAAAGGAAAATGCCAAATCCAGGCTTTCAACTGTTATGACAAAGGAGCAGAGGGAAACCTTTGTCGAAAAGATGCTTCTGGATGTTGTTGCAACTTTAAGGAAAGGTGGGATTCTGAATATAGATATAATCACCCCCAAAGCCTGTGACGTGAAAAAGGAAGTGAAAGCAAATATAATTGAGGATGACACGGACCTCAACGATTGTTTGAATAAATATCTCTCTCAAAAGGAAGAGCCGATACTGATCATTATGGCGGATCTGCCCCTTGTGAAATTCAGTCATATAAAAGATATAGTAGCGAGTAAAGCGGATGTGACAATTGTTCCGGGTAAAGGAGGCGGCACAAATATACTGTTCATCCGCAAACCTGAGAATTTCAGGGTCAAATACTACGGTTCAAGTTTTGAGAATCACTGCATGATTGCCGCACAACAAAAACTCTCTATTCGGGTATATGATTCATTCCTTGCAAGTACGGATATTGATGAACCACAGGATATTACAGAACTCCTATTACATGGACAGGGAATTGCAAAGGATTATGCCGAAAGAAGGTTCGGAAAAACAGAAAGTAAAGGAAGGGTGAAAATAAGCCCCTTTAATGAGATACTGATGTCCTGATCCATTCCAGGAATTCAGGGTCTCCCTCAATATCCCATGAAACAATTGCAGGCAATTCATAACTGTGTGTGCTGCGCACAAGCTCTCGCACAGGTTCAAAATTGTTCCTGGTCGTTTTGGCAAAAAGGACGACTTCATCGTCCTCGTTTACTTCCCCTTCCCACATAAAAACCGATCTTATAGGATACATATTCACACAGGCCACAAGACCTCTGGAAACTAACTCGGATGCTATATTGCGTGCCTCAACTGTACCTGAAGTTGTGATATAAACAATAATAAATTCCATAATAAATGATAACATGCAATAATTTATAAATCTCCTGCATATATGATACTTGAAAAGGTAAAATGTAATAATTTTAAACCCTTACTGACAAAACATATATCTTTACATGTGTTCTTAGGGTCAATTCATATCTTATTTCGGTGATTGGATGAGTATTAATATAAATAGGTACAAGTGCGGATACTGTGGTGCATGTGTGGGCGTATGCCCCAGCGGAGCCCTCGAGCTTGTAGAAACATGGGTGGAAGCTAATGATTGCTGCACAAGTTGTGGATTCTGTGCTAAAATCTGCCCGGTAGGAGCTATTGAGGTGAATAAATGAAAGAAATGTATGACTTAATAGTCGTAGGTGGTGGACCCGGGGGAGCAATCGCCGCAAAAAATGCTGCAGAACTCGGACTTGATGTACTCCTTATCGAAAAAAGGCAGGAAGTAGGCGACCCTGTGCGCTGTGCAGAGGGAGTTTCTAAAATTTGTCTCAGTGACCACATTGAACCTGATCCACGATGGATATGTGCAGATCTTACAGGCTCCCGTATATATTCCCCGGACGGCACAATGGTTGAAATGAGTGAAGAAATGTCTGGAGGAGAAGTAGGTTATGTCCTTGAGAGAAAAGTTTTCGACCGTGCCCTTGTAGACCAATGTGCCAGGGCAGGTGCAGAAGTTAGAGTCAAGACCCGGGCAACCGGGCTTATAATGGAAAAGGGTGTTGTATGCGGAATATATGCAATGCACCTGGGCGAAGAATACGAAATACACTCAAAGATCGTGATCGGCGCTGACGGTATGGAATCAAAGGTCGGCAGATGGGCAGGAATCGACACCTCCCTGAAACCAGCCGATATGGAAACCTGCGTACAATATCTTGTAACTGATATTGATATTGATCCACAATTCTGTGATTTTTATCTCGGAAACGAAATTGCACCCGCAGGCTACCTCTGGGTATTCCCGAAAGGTGAAAATATGGCAAACATCGGTGTTGGCATCCTGGGAAGTAAATCCGGTGACCACAGAGCCATCGACTATCTTGACAAATTTATGAGAGATGTTTACCCCGAAGGGAGGATCATCGAAATGGTCTATGGAGGAGTTCCCGTTAGTGGACCCATCGAAAAAACCGTTAGTGATGGCTTAATCCTTGTGGGTGATGCTGCACGTCAGTCTGATCCAATTACAGGAGGAGGCATAATCAATGCAATGGAAGCTGGAAAGATTGCTGCAGAAGTCGCTGCTGATGCCATCAAAAAAGGAGATTACACCACAGATACCCTGAACGAATATGAAACTCTCTGGAGATCCACCATCGGAAAGGAAATCGAATATAGTCTGGTAGTAAAAGAAACATTTATCAAATTTACAGACAACGACCTCAATCACCTTGCACAATCCCTGTCCAATGTTAATTTTTATAGCCTAAGTCTTAAGGACCTGCTTTATGCCCTATTCAAAGCAAACAAGAAACTATTATGGGACCTGAGGGGCCTTTTCAGAGATGTTGTTAACAACAACTTTGAATTCAAATATAAAAAGAATCAGTTTGACTGATTATTTTATTTTTCAGAATGTAGTCGTTTTCGACTTCTCTATCCTCCAGTCACCGGATATGGACACCCAGAAATGTACTTACTTGAACAGTTTTTCTACAGCCTGATGTGCCGTGGGCAGGGAAAATACAAGCAGGTGATCTCCCTCCCTTATCCTGTAGTTACCCCGGGGAATAATAGTTACTCCTCCATGTACTACCATGCTTACGAGTGAATCATCCGGGAAATTCACATCTTTTAGAAGCTTTCCTGTCACTCTTGATTTGCGAGATACGGTATATTCGATAATTTCTGCCTTTTCGCCTTCAATAGTCGTCAGGGCTTCGATTCCCGTTCCCATAGTAAGTTTGAGTACTTCATTAACCGTAGCTTCCCTGGGACTGACAGCACGGTCTACACCTACCATTTCGAAAAGTGGCACATAATCAAAGTGATCAGCTCTGACAATTACCTTCTTTGCTCCCAGCTGTTTGGCCATCAGTGAACACAATAAATTCTTTTCATCATTGTCTGTGACAGAGATTACTACGTCTATCTCACCGACACCTTCTTCCTTTAGAAGATTCAGGTCGGAACCGTCCCCATGCAAAACAAGTGCCTTTTGAAGATTATCGGCTACCATTTCAGACCTCTGGCGACCCTTTTCAATAATCTTTACGTTCAAACGGGTATTTTCAAGCAGCTGTGCCAGATAAAATCCAACTACCCCCCCTCCAATTATCATCACGCGGCTACGTGATTTAGTGATCTCACCAAAAAAGGAAGAAATGTCCTTCATTGCTTCTGTTTTACCAATAATTACGATGTGGTCGCCGGCCTGAATAATATCTTCACCATGAGGAATGATCAGTTGCGAACCCCTGAAAAGAGCACTTACGATACAGCAATCGAGCAAATCTATGTCCCGAAGATGTTTGCCTGCAATATTACTATTGTCCTTAACAACAAACTCCATCATTTTTACTTTTCCATCTGCAAAGGATTCAGAATCAATAGCAGAAGGAACTGATAAAATGTCAGCAACTTCAGATGCAAGGGCAAGTTCAGGACATATCATTACATCAATACCAACCTGTGTACGTTTGGCTACCGGCCTATCTATATAATCAGGATTACTGACCCTTGCCATGGTCTTGAAGTTCTTATTGGACTGTTTTATCAATTTAGCAGCCATACATGAAACTATGTTTACTTCATCATCACCGGTTACAGCCACAAGGAGATCTGCGCCTATCAAAACTTTTTCAAGAACTGTAGCATTTGCACCGTTGCCCCGGATGACCTGAACATCGAATTCATCGACCCTCAGGCAAGCATCTTCATCTTCATCAATAATAACAAGATCATTTTCCAGGTACAGTGATTTTGCTATATGATATCCAACTTCACCTGCACCTATGACAATGATTTTCATAAAAGTACCTCTATCCAATTAACATGAAATAATGAACTGGATTGGGCGATAATATATGCTATTATTGTTAAAGCTTACTGAAAAAAAGAAAAATCAGGCAGGAGAATCGCCCGGAGAGTCATCAGGAGAGATTACAGATTCAAAAGCATTTTTGAATTTATCAAAAACACCACCTTTACCTGAACCGGCTGATCCTCCACCCAAACTGTCAAATTCCCTGAGAAGCTTTTTCTGCTCCTCATTGAGCTTTGTAGGAGTCTGCACGATAACTTTTACTAGTTGGTCCCCCTGTCCATGCCCATGCAGATGCGGCATCCCCTTGCCTTTCAGACGCAATACTGAATGGGTCTGTGTACCGGGTTTTATATTCATCTTTACATCACCGTAAAGAGTGGGAACCTGGATGCTGTCACCCAGAGCAGCCTGTGCAAATGAGATAGGGATTTCACATACTATATCGTCACCCATCCTTTCAAAGAATTCATGAGGCTTAACATGAAGGACAATGTAAAGATCCCCCGGCGGGGCACCTGGACTTCCGGCTTCTCCTTCTCCAGTCATTTTCAAACGCAGACCGGTTTCCACACCTTTAGGGATGTTTACCTCAATGGTCTTTGTCTTTCGGACTTTGCCGGTACCATTACAGGTTTCACAGGGCGATTCGATTATCTGTCCCCTGCCGTGACATTTGTCACAGGTAGTGGCTGTCATAAAATTACCAAGGGGAGTACGACGGGCATGGGTTACCTGTCCACTGCCACCGCAGTTAGAACAGTTGACTGGTTCTGTACCGGGTTTGGCCCCGGTCCCACCACAGGTGTCACAATTCTGAGCCCTTGGGACATCGATGTTAACCTTGTCTCCGAATGCAGCCTGTTTGAGGGTAATATCCATGTCATATCTCAGGTCAGAACCTCTCTGTGGGCCCCTGCGTGAGCTGCGTGAACCGCCGAAACCGCCAAAACCACCAAAATCACCGAAACCGCCGCCGAAGATATGCTCGAGGATATCCTCGAAACCTCCGAAATCGGCTGTGCGGAATATATCTTCTTCCGAATACTGGTTATCAATTCCCGCATGTCCGAAGCGATCATATTGTGCTCTCTTTTCCTCATCAGAAAGGACGGCGTAAGCTTCGGATATCTCCTTGAACTTATCTTCAGCATCCGGTTCCTTATTCTTGTCCGGATGGTATTTCATTGCAAGCTTTCGATAAGCTTTCTTTATATCGCTGGCGGATGCGTCCTTGGAAATACCCAGTATTTCGTAGTAATCACGCTTTGTAGACATGAGAAAACCTGTAAAGATGTTTTTTGTTTATAAAATATAAAAAAGCAGGAAGGAATCCTGCCTGAATACGATTACTTTTTGTCGTTGTCGTCTACTTCTTCGAAGTCTGCATCAACGACATCCTCATCAGATCCACCTTCTGAACCGGTTGAAGAACCACTGCCCTCACCTGCTGCCTGTTCGGATGCTGCAGCTTCTTCCTGGGCCTTCTGGTACATCAGAGAGGATATTTCGTACATTGCTTCCTGCAGGGCCTCTGTCTTGCTCTTGATGGTTGCGGTATCGTCACCTTCAAGAGCTGTCTTCACTTCGGATATTGCATCTTCTACCTTGGATTTCTGCTCATCTGAAGCAATGTCTCCTGCCTCCTTGAGAGCCTTCTCGGCAGAACTTACCAGAGTTTGTGCATTATTCCTTGCCTCAACCTCTTCTTTCTTAGCCTTATCCTCTTCAGCATGTGCCTCTGCATCCTTGACCATCTGGTCGATCTCCTCATCAGAAAGACCACCTGGCTTCTCGATTGTTATAGATTGCTCTTTGCCGGTTCCCTTATCTTTTGCAGAAACATGGAGGATACCATTGGCATCTATATCGAAAGTTACTTCGATCTGTGGTATTCCACGCGGTGCAGGTGGTATGCCGTCAAGGATAAAACGTCCAAGGGTCTTATTGGCAGAAGCAATGCCTCTTTCACCCTGCAATACGTGAATTTCCACAGAACTCTGGTTATCCGCAGCTGTCGAGAACACCTGACTCTTACGTGTAGGAATTGTGGTATTTCTCTCAATCAAGGGTGTTGCGACACCACCCATTGTTTCGATACCCAGGGTAAGAGGAGTGACATCCAGCAGCAATACATCTTCAACTTCTCCTCCCATTACACCGGCCTGTATGGCAGCACCTACAGCAACCGCTTCATCAGGATTGATATTCTTGTACGGATCCTTACCGATGAATTCCTTCACAGTCCTGACGACTGCAGGCATCCTGGTAGAACCACCGATAAGCAGCACCTTTTCGATATCTGAAGTTTTAAGATTTGCATCGCTGAGAGCTTTTTTCATGGATTGGAGGGTCTTGTCGATAAGATCCTCGGTCATCTTTTCGAACTGTGCCCTCGTTATATCTATGTCGACATGTTTTGGCTGGCCGTTTGAATCAGCTGTAATGAAAGGAAGGTTGATATTTGTGGTACCAACACCGGATAATTCAATCTTGGCCTTCTCCGCGGCATCTTTGAATCTTTGCATTGCTGCCTTGTCACCGGATAGATCGATACCTTCTTCCTTTTTGAATTCACTTATGATGTGGTTGACAATCCTGTCATCGAAGTCATCTCCTCCAAGATGGGTATCACCACTTGTGGATAGTACTTCAAAAACGCCGTCTCCCAACTCAAGGATGGACACATCAAAAGTACCGCCCCCGAGATCGTAAACAAGAATCTTGTGGTCACCGGTTTCCTTGTCCAGTCCATATGCCAGAGAAGCGGCTGTGGGCTCATTTATAATCCTCTTAACTTCAAGCCCTGCGATCTTACCGGCATCCTTTGTAGCCTGTCTCTGAGAGTCGTTGAAATAAGCAGGGACTGTGATTACAGCATCTGTAATTGTTTCACCAAGGTAACTTTCTGCATCTTCCTTGAGTTTGCGCAGTATCATTGCAGAAATTTCCTGTGGCGTATATTCCTTGCCGTTGAGAGTTACCTGATAGTCCCCTTCTCCAATATGACGTTTGATTGAGCTTACCGTATTATTCGGATTTGCTACCATCTGTCTTTTGGCTACCTGACCCACAAGTTTTTCTCCCTTTTTTGAGAAGCCCACAACAGAGGGAGTCGTCCTGCTACCTTCTGCATTCGGTAATACAGTTGGTTCGCCACCTTCAATCACTGCCATGCAGGAATTTGTAGTTCCCAGATCAATTCCAAGTATTTTACCCATATAGATTACCTCTTTGTAATATTATCAGATTTATAGTTGATATTTCTTATCTATTCATTTCAATGAACTTTACTTCTCTTCTTTGTCAGAACACTTCTCCTCTTTGTCAGAAGACTTCTCCTCTTTGTCAGAAGAAGTGTTCTTGGAGACCGTCACCATAGCGGGCCGGATTATCCTGGAATTTAACTTGTATCCAGGTTTACAAACATCAATGATAGTATTGTCAGGATGATCCGCATGTTCAACGTGCATCATGGCTTCATGTTCGGATGGGTCAAATTCCTCACCTTCACATTCAATCCTTTTGAGACCTTCTTTTTCCAGGATCGATACAAATTGCCTGAACACCATTTCTACCCCTTCAACCACCGAATCCACATCATTGGTATTGTGAGCGGACTCAATGGCCCTCTCGAAATTATCATAGACATCAAGCAATTCCATCATTAGGTTTTCCACCGCAAAATTGCGGAATTCTTCCTGCTCCTTGCGGGTACGTTTACGGAAATTATCGAATTCTGCTCTCTTACGCAAAAGGTCTTCCTTCAGAGATGCAATTTCCGCATCCTTTTCCTGAACCAGCTGTTCCAGCTCTTCAGGAGAATATCCCGCATCTGAGGAGTTATCATCTTCTTGTTTATCTTTACCTACCATCACTGACATCTCCGCCTGTGTATTGAGCGGTCCAACTTATAATAGAAATTGCAATGAATTGGATGTATGATATTCTATAAATAGTTTGTGGGAAGAGAGTATCTAATCAGGAATACTGGTTCTGGATCCTGTAAGAGAAGAATTTGACAACCAACATACTAACAATCATACAAATCGCCAGTGCAGAAACTAGTCTATTCCATCCTATGGAAAAAAGTCCATCATTAAAAGCAAAACTCAGTCCTCCCAGAAAAGAGATGATTGAAAAGGTACTTACCGAGGATACAAGTGCTGCACCAGCAATTGATCCCAATTCGTCAGCCCCTCTCTTTTCAAAGAAAACAGAGCCAAGAATGAAGATTATGGCGAACACCAAAAGTATAATAGCATAAGGTACGGGGTTTGAACCGGTGGTTACTATTTGCATTATACCCATGGCCATACCCACCATGAAAATTGCCATTGCAAAAGATATTAACAGTGCCTGAATAAAAGGATTTTCTGACATTTCCATATCCATCCCTCTCTGCAAAAAAGAGGTCCTGATAGTATATATTTATTGTCTCAGCGATATAAACCCAAAGCATATATTAAATAAAACATTTCTCGAAATATGAACATCTTAATTTGCGAATATGCCACAAGTACCGGAATGGGAGGTACCTTCCTGCTTGAGGGTAAAGCCATGCTAAAAAGCCTTGCAGAAAGCTTTGTCGCAGGCCATCATGAGATCAAATATACGACATCTGCAACCGAAATCCAGGTCGGCACACCTGTATACTGTACTGAAGAGAATATAAAGACGGTTTTACAGGACGAGGGCAAAAAATGTGATGCTGCACTGGTAATTGCACCCGATGACCTGCTTGCGGGGCTTGTGGAAGAAATAGAAGAATATACCTCAAATATGGGATCATCCCCGAAGGTCATCCGGGAGTGTGCGGATAAATTCAAGTGCGGAAAAATCCTTGAAAAAAATGGAATATCTACACCCCGACTTGTTGAAACGGTGGAAGAGCTCAAAAAAGATACCAATTATGTGGTTAAACCCCGTTATGGATGTGCTGCAGAGAATACGATCATTACATCCAATCCTTCAATATCCCAGGACATGGTCGTAACCGAATATGTAGAAGGAGAACACCTGAGTGTGAGTCTTGTCTGTGCCAATGCGCCTCTTCCCCTGACAATCAATCGCCAGTACATAGAAATTACAGGAAAGGGGGATAGAACTGCCATCGATTACAAAGGAGGAATAACCCCCTATGAAACACCTGACAGGGAACTGATTATTGATACTGCAAAAAGGGCGGCCCGGGCACTTGGATGCAGGGGGTACACAGGTGTTGATATTGTAATGGGTGACAGGCCCTATGTAATAGACATAAATCCCAGGCCTACCACTTCGCTTGTGGGTATCTGCAAAATAATCAAACCCCAAATCGGAGAATTGTTGATTGGTGCTATGGAAGAGAATTTACCACCAACAGTACATATTACCGGCAATTATGAATTCCGAAAGGAGGACCTTTTATGAAAAAACTCGGGATAGATATCGGAGGGGCAAATACAAAAATAGCCTCCTCCGACGGCGCTGTCTGTGAACTTCACTATGTACCCCTCTGGAAAGAAACAAAACTTCCAACGGTTCTGAAAAATATCTCAAAAAAGCACAATCCATCTCATGTGGGCGTTGTGATGACCGGAGAACTTGCCGATTGTTACGAAGACAAAACAGCAGGGGTTGTTGGCATTATGGATATTGTAAGAGACTGTTTTGACTGTGAGATTGACTTTCTGGACCAGGAAGGCAATTTTATAAAACATACACAAAATCCCGCCTCCCTTGCCGCAGCAAACTGGATGGCTTCTGCAAGTTTCATTGCCAGAAAAATGAAAGATTGCCTATTTGTGGATATGGGCAGTACTACAAGTGATTTAATCCCTGTAAAAAACGGGAAAGTAATTGCACACAATACCGATACACAACGTCTTGCAAACAATGAATTATTGTATCAGGGAATCCTGAGGACAAATATCGCTGCCCTGCTGGATAGTGTGGCGATAAGGCCGGGGAATTGCCAAGTCGCCTCTGAACTCTTTGCCACAAGCGCGGATGCTTACCTCCTCCTGTCATATATCGATGAAGATGCATACACATGTGAAACTGCTGACGGGCATGGAAAATCAGAAAAAGAGGCTGCCAGAAGACTTGCAAGGGTTGTCTGCGCAGACCTGAATGAAATTGACATGGCAGATGTCAGAAAGATAGCAGTGGCTGTAAAGGATAGACAGAAAGAAAAGCTCTCAGAAGCAATCTCAGAACTTTGCCACAAACACGACATTAATATTGTCCTGGCAGCAGGACTTGGCGAATTTTTGATCAAAACCACATGTGAAGAACTGGGTATTGAGTGCATATCACTTGCAGAGAAATGGAGCCTTGATGTATCAAAGGTATTCCCCGCCTATGCAGTAGCCAATCTGCTGGAGTGAAACTGAAGAAAACATGAAAGAAAAAGTTGTATTAAAGTTGGGCGGGAGTCTGATAAAACAGGGGCCTGAATTACTGCTGTCACTGAAAAGTTGGGCAAAGGGTAAAAAAGTACAGTTGCTCGTGGTTCCCGGCGGAGGACCCTTTGCAGATAGAATAAGGGACATGGAAGAGACGACAGGTTTTGATGATGATACCTCTCACTGGCTGGCAATCCTATCCATGGAACAGTACGGCATATACCTCAGGGAAAAAACGAAAATTGAAACAACCGTTACTCTCAGACCTGTTGAAGGGATACGAATTCTGCTACCCTACAGACTTCTTACAGATAGCGACGACCTGCCTCATTCGTGGAAGGTCACATCCGACACAATAGGTGCAAAATTTGCCCAAATGATGGGAGCAGAATATATTAAAGTAACAGATGTGGACGGGATCCTGGAACAGGGAAAATTATTACGGGAAATTACCGCTTCTGACATCATAAGAATGGGACAGAGTTGTGTGGATTCCTATCTTCCACACTACCTTAAACAACATGAAATGAATTGCACTATTGTAAATGGCAACTATTTTTCCAGAATAACAGGGGCTATTATGGGAAACAGAGATACAGGTACCTACATCAGGGGGAAATTTTAAATTATATACGGATTATGTACTCAATCCGTCATACTTATAGTAAAATCACAATAAGGAGAAATACAATGGAGAAGGTCAATTACTGTACCTCCTGCGGTGTACACCTTTCGGACAAGGGTTTTGCACGTTTTGCATGCCCCGAATGTGACACCGAACTTGGAAGATGCATAAAATGCAGACAGCAGAGTAACAATTACGTCTGTCCTAAATGTGGATTCATGGGTCCATGAGGTGTAAATATGGGAGATGTTGCAGCTACTATTAAAATAATGCCAGATGGCGTAGAAAGAGATCTAGAAGAGATCAAAGCAAAGATTGCAGATGTTTTACCTGAAGGTTCAGAACTCTTCGGAACTGCCGATGAACCTATCGCTTTTGGCCTCAAGGCCATTAAAGCTACAGTTCTTGTAGGCGACCTGGAAGGCGGAACCGAGCCTGTTGAGGAAGCCATAGCAACTATCGAAGGCGTCGAAAGCGTACAGGTAGAAGAAGTAGGAAGACCTGTCTGAAGGTCTTCACAGTCTTTTTTTTGGGCTTGTAGATCAGGGGAAGATCGTTACGTTCGCAACGTAAAGGCCGCGGGTTCGAATCCCGCCAGGTCCACGTCACAAGCTTAAATAAATCTGATATAAGTCCTTCATTTTCTTTTTATTATCCTGTTTGCCCTATTCATAAATCAATTCAATGCTACAGGATCCAATGCATAGTCTACAAAAAATGAAGAAGTGTCCTGGCCCAACCACAATACAACATCCATCAGGGCACCAGAATCGTCCCTACCTGTACAGACAAAATTACCATGACAAAAAGCAGATATAACATAAACATCCATTTTTATAGGGTGGTTAAATGGGAATCGAAGACTATATACCTGATGATTTTTTGTCAACAGCGTGGGCGGTAGAACATGAAAACGCAAAAGTTGCATTAGGGCTTGTAATACTTGCCCTCTACGCAATTCTGCTTACAAGATGGCTGGAGGGTTTTTAATTCCTTGATAGTTTAACCCTATCAAGCCTTATTTTCACTCAAACTCATACAATACCTTGGCATTTGCCAGGGAATCGTCAATAAGACCATCAACATCCAGTTTTGCTTCCTCTTCAACTACCGCATCATACATAGCCCTTACCTCCGGACGTTCAGGGACAGCTCCACATCCTGCAGAACTGAGTATGGATATATCAAAAGTACCTATTTTTTTAGCCATATCGATAATCTCAGTCTTATCAAAACTTATGAGCGGATGATATATAGGAAATCCCAGACCATAAATTTCAGCATGCAGGTTGAAAGTTGTCTGGGAAGCCACCTGACCCAGAGATGACCCGGTAATAATACCTGATGCTTTTTCTTTTTCCATAACTTCAAAAGCAATCCTGTACATCATCCTCTTGCATAATATACAGGTATTTTTGAGAGAACAGTTATCCCGAATTGCCTGCAAATTCTTTCCGTTGGAAACTTCATACATTTTCATGGGGTTGCCGGCAGACCACTCATTAAGTACTTTCACACATTTGATGGCTTTCTGTCGGCTTGCCTCATCGGAAAAGGGTGCATTATTGCAGAATACAGGAATGACCTTTACACCCCTTCTCATCAGCAACCAGGCAGCAACCGGGGAATCGATTCCCCCTGATAACAGGACTACCATTTTACCCTGAGTACCCACCGGAAGACCACCTACACCTTTGGAAATTCCTGTAAACACATAAGCAGCGTTTTGCCTCATTTCCACAAAGATCTCTTTATCAGGGTCATCAAGGTTCACTGAAGGATTCCTTCCCAGTGACTCAAGTTTCTCATAAACCGCATCTCCACAACTTCGCCCTAAATCTGTGGAGGTAAAAGAATGATTCCCTGAGCGACGTGGACGGATTGCAAATGATTCGGATTCTGCGATGAACTCACCAGCTGTTGCAGCACATTCCTCTGCGGCTGATTTCAAATTTGGATCGACTTTACGGGCAAAAGAGGTAGAGACCACCCCGAAAACATTCGCACACACTTTTGCGGCTGCCGGATTATCGGATTCAACAAAAATACGGCCCCTATCCCTGATAACTTCATTATATGATACTGCCTGCTGATCAAGCATTGCTTTAAGATTATTAACCAGTGTACGTTCGAAAAAGTTGCGCACACCCGGACTTTTCAGGGACAGTTCACCGTATCTTATAATGACTATAGTGTTCATGGGAAGAAATATTCACATTTGTTAATTTAAACCTATTCCACAAAATATAACAATACATATTTAATAAAGAAAATGCAAAAACAGGTTGATGCTAAGAAAGGGTCGCAGATATCTGGAAATTCTCAAGGTTTTTACGAAATATAATCTTTTCAGTCTTCTATATAAAGAAATTAACCGCAACTACATATCCAGTAGACGAGGTACCTGTTATCTCGATGTTGAGAACCAGCAAAATGCCAGCAAAATGCGACTTGCTTTTGAGGAATTGGGACCTACTTTTGTTAAATTGGGCCAAATAATGAGTAAAAGGCCCGATATCCTTCCCCCAAGCTACATACGGGAACTGGCAAATTTGCAGGATCATGTAAACCCCCTTGAGTTTGAACAGATGCTGCCTTCCTTTGCAAGCCTGCAATGTGCAATACCGGACACCCAAAACGGCGAACCTGAAATATCAATGGAACAGGTGATAGGATATTTTGATGAATTTGATACAAAGCCTATAGCAAGTGCATCAATTGCCCAGGTATACAAAGCAAAGCTGAATGATGAGAAAGTGGCCGTAAAAGTTTCAAGACCCGGCCTTATAAACAAAATTAACATTGACCTATCCATAATTGAAGACCTAAAACCTTTCATCGTAAGAATCGGGGGGTTTGGAAACAACATCGATTTTGATGAATTCCTGTATGAATTTCGGGAATTATTGAACAAGGAACTGGATTTTCGCAATGAAGCCCGCAACATCAAGCGTTTCCGGGAAAATTTTGAATCAATTGATGATGTAAATATCCCTCAGGTATACGACGACTACTGTACTGAAAGCGTACTTGTAATGGAGTATATGGAAGGAACCCCGGTGAAAAATATACAGGACCTGGATTCTGAACAGCGTTTAAAATATACCCACATGATTAGTTCCAGTTACTTAAAGCAGGTTTATCTCGATGGGCTGTATCATGCAGACCCACATGGAGGGAATATCCTCATCCAGAATAATAGTATTGCCTACATTGATTTTGGAGCAATCGGAATCATAGATGGTGAACTGAGACGCAACATGCTCAACCTTTTCTACGGAATATACAAAAAGAATCTGGATATTGCTTTTGAGGCTTTCCTGAGGATCGCGGATATAAAAAAGGAAGATATCAATGTGCGTCATTTCAAACTTGATCTTGATGATTTGATAGCAAAGCAAAACTATGCGCTGGGCCAGAGACAGAATGACAGTTATGCAAACCTTGCCCTGAAATACAACCTATCTCTTCCAAGTGATTTTTCCACACTTGAAAGATCCCTTATCCTCATCGAAGGTGTTTGCCTCGAACTAAATCCCGACTTCAATCTTATTGATGACGCCAGACCTCTCATCACAGAAGTATTACTGCAGAGATATTCCCCGGCCAAGGCGATGGAATACTTCCAGCTTGAAGGAGATCGCTATTTTGACATTTTCAAAAATTTGCCCCAGGGAGTAGATGACGTTATCGAAACAATCCGGGGTTACAGGATAGAAAAATTGGAGAACAAAACCAATGAAATTAAAAGAAACAGGATGTATGAAAACTTCGCAAGCTATGTATTCCTGTCAATAATCCTGGTTACATCGGCCTATCTTGCTACCAGAGCCGACACAGCAACCAATGAACTGGGAATCGCCGGATTTGTAGTAGCCATCCTGCTTTTTGGATATTCGTTCCTGCGAAATACCTGAAGGACCAAATATACATGGAAAAAACAGTTGACAAAAACAAGTTGACTTGTCCCACTACATTTAAATGCAAAAATAATCTTATTATTCCAGACGGAATTTACTAAAAGATAGGATAAAATAATTTACTTTTAGAATTGATCCTATTTCAAAGACATATGGGGAGAATAATATGCCAAGACTAAACATATGTCCGCAATGTAATTGCAAAATGGAAGTCAACGAAAATGGAATAGAATACTGTAATGTGTGCGGTTACTGGACAATAGAGTAAACAGCACGCCCTTGATTCCATAACTATACTTGCGTGAGAGAGGTAGTATGATGCAAGCATCCTCCTGTAAGATCTGCACTCAATGCAGGAAAAAGTTAAAGGTAATGAAGATGAAATCCAATGTCCTTTACTACTGCCGCAAATGTGGCAGGACAACTTTCCGGAAATTACTTCACTAATACTGTTGTAAAACAGTATATCTCATTTTTTCCATGTGACTATCAAGACTTTCTACATCTTTTATCTCTTTTTGAACAAGGGACACCAATCTATTTCTGATAGAAGTATCCACATCGACACCCATGTATTCCAGGTCTGTAGATATCTTATCTGCAAGTATGTTTCCCCTTCTGTCCCAATCAGTCAGAACAATAACACAGCGATCCATTTTCCGCAGTTTTTCGGATAGATCAAGCAGGGGAATATGAGTTACTTTCTTAATAATACCATGTACACCGAGACTGCGCAATGAAGAAACATCCCTTTTTCCTTCAACCAGAATAATGTCACCTTCATCAGAACATTTTATGAGCTCGTTCAGCAATTCATCAAGCAGTTCATACCTTCTCTTAATTTCATACATCGAAGAGGTAGTCAAAGAACTATTGTTCAAAAAAGAAGACATCAATAGCCATAGAAAGGGAGAACTTATAAAAATAACCCTTCTGTTAAGGGTCGAAAGTAATATATACAAATCTTTTCAAAATAAAATAAGAAGGAGGGGGTTTCTTGAGCTGTATATTTTGTGGAAAAGAATGTATGGATTACGAGATTGAGGGCGGATCCGAAAAAGATGCAGAATCGGGTAAAATAATAGGAAAAGTCCATGTATGCCTGGACTGTATCGAAGAATTACGAGATGTACTGGGAGTCACTTCTCTTGAGAGGGATGTTTCTTCCGTAGAATATGAGATACTTGAAGAGACTATCCGCTGATAAATAAGGAGGATGATTTTATCCCTTATTTTAACCCTGAGATGGAAAATCTCGGAAGAGAAGAACTGGACAGCCTTGTTGATGAAAGGATTAAATATACTGTCAAGTATGCAGCAGAAAATTCGCCTTTTTACAGGAAATGGTTCAGGGAAAATAATGTCACACCTGCAGATATTACCACCCATGAGGATTTGCTGGAATTACCAATTGTTACAAGTGAAATCATAAGAAACAACCAGCCTCCTGAAACACCGGATTTTCGTTTTAAGAGTGCAGGCTGGAAAGATGTCTATACAGTGCATGAAACCAGTGGCATCAGCGGGGTGCCCAAATCGTATGTGACCGTGAGAAAGTCCAGGAGAACTTCCTGAAATGTTTCCTGCAATCCAAACCTGGTCTGCAGGATGCCTATAACAAGGAAGCCTTTGAGATATTATTCAATTTCCTTTCTAAAAGGGAGATGGAATTCTATAAAGTGAAAGGACGCCAAAATGAGTAATTGACAGGAGATAAATTATCTCCTGATACTGAAATCATTAAATTCGCCTGTTGGGGACTCCCAAACTATTTCGACATTATCTACCCGGGATGCAGGAGGACCTTCTTTGAGAGCATTCAACAGGGCATCTATTTTACCCTTACTACCTTCGACAACAGCTTTTACCCTGCCGTCCGGGAGGTTTTCCACATAACCTGTAAGTCCGATGCCGGATGCTTTCTGCATGGTAAAGGAGCGAAAGAAAACACCCTGCACAACACCGGATACATGTATTATTGCACGTTCCATATCCATAAATTAATTTTCGAGACGATATTATATGAATCTTGGTCTCATGCTAAGTTTTTGTGCAAGAGGCAGGTGACCCTGAGGCATCCCGGCAGTTTCTGCAATAATACGGCTGTTGAGTTCATCCACCGACATTTCAACCCTGGAAGGCTTCTTTGGTCTGGATTCTTCCCTCACAGTGACATTGATATTACCGCTTTCAGTTTCCCTGTCACCGACAACTACCACATAGGGAACCCATTCCTGTCCTGCATTACGTATCTTCTTGCCAACTGTTTCTTCCCTGTCATCTATATCCGCACGACACTGAAGACGTGATGCAATCTTTTCGGCAAATTCCATATGTCGCTCTGCAATGGGTATGATCCTGACCTGTGTAGGTGATAACCAGACCGGAAGCATCGGGACTTCTCCCCCTTCAGCCTTCATGGAGGCCTTTTCCAGCAGGGAATAAATACAGCGTTCAATTGCACCGCTGGGTGAACAATGCAATACGACAGGTCTTTTAGCTTCCCCTGCCTGGTCGATATACTTAATATCATATCGTTCTGCATTTTCCACATCTATCTGGACTGTGGAAAGCGCACTTGCCTTTTTCAGGGCATCCACAAAATTGAACTCGAACTTGAGCACAAAGTAGAAGAAACGTTTCTCCCACATTTCCACAAGAACAGGTTTATTGACTTTCTTTGCAAGAGCAGTGATAAATTCCTTATTCTCCTCATAAAAGTCCCGGGTAAGCCTGATTGCAACTTCATAATCTGAAACATCAATCCCGACATCTTTCAACACATCTATTGACATCTGGTACTGGCGACCGAACTGTTCGACAGCCTGGTCCATATCCTCGCACATTGTATGCATATCCGGCATTGTAAAAGCCCGCAACCTGCGCAGGCCCACCAGTTCACCCCTCTGTTCCTTACGGAAACTGTAACGTGTAAGTTCCACCATTTTCATCGGGAGGTTGTGGTGGGAGATGGTCATATCATGACTCATCAGAAACTGGCCAAAGCATGCCGCAAATCTCAAAAACATCTGGCGTTTATCGGATTCGATGGAATACTGACGTGCAGGGAACCTGTCCAGGTATTTCTTGAGCGTTGGGTGATTCATATCGTACATCAAAGGTGTTTCTACTTCCATTGCTCCTTCTCTGGCAGAAGAATCCAGCACATACCGCTCAAGCAGGGATTTGATCAACCTGCCTTTGGGATAATAACGCATGTTACCGGAGTCAGACCCGGGTTCATAATCAGCAATCTCAAGTCTGCGCATCAATTCAACATGAGGAGGGACCTTTTCCACAGCCCTGCTTTTGGAGATTTCATGATCTACAAAGGTAGCTAGATTCTCATGATCATTGAGATTGAAATCATCAACATCATGCAGCACACCGTCCGGAGTCAGGACCTTCCAGTAAGATTTGGCCGTACTTTCGGCTTTCAGGGCTTCAGATACAACTTCTTCCTCTGTATCTACTACTTCACCACATGATTCGCTTTCTGGGTTGATAGTTCGGGAAAGTTCTGAGAGAGGATGCCCTTTGCAACTGATTTTGAATGATTTATACCACCCAAAAGGAGCACGTTTGACATTAAAAGAATCAATAAGGCTATTTTCAATATCCTTCATTACAGAAACTGCCACCTTAGGGGAAGAAAGGTCGGAACTTAGATGGGCATAAGGATAAAGCATTACATTGTCAGTATTTACCTGGGATGCAGTCTTTTTGATCTCAGTAACTGCCTTTTCAGCCACATCTCTCGGGTTTGCCTCATCAGTACTTTCCACCGCCATGAAAGCGGTCAAAGCTTCATCTAGTCTGCCTTTTTTGAAGGAATTCTCTATTTGCTCTGCAACAGGAGTACTTTTTTTCACTTCGTATTCAATATAATCGGAATGGATAAGCAATAATTGCATGAACTCACCTCGGGTCTTCTGGATAAATTGGAACAATCCTTATTAACCTTTTTCAAATGGAATCGTTCTTATGGCACGCTTCATCCGAATCCTTGCCGGAATCTTTAGTATCCTGACTGTTCGAATTGTCAATATATACCCGGTAAGCTGCCACCAAAGCCCCAAGGAGTACCGGTGCGGCAAAGAATCCCGCTATTCCCCCTACAAAACCTCCACCCAGAAATACAACGACAAGTACTACCGGATGTATCTGGGATTTCATGCTCACAAAATACGGACGCAGAAAAAGCTCAGGCGGGACGTAGATTACTATAGAAGACACAATGAAAAAGACAATTGCAGCCTCTGCGCCCATTTCTATGTACCTGATAACAGACAGTGCCAGAAGTACCATATAACCGGCAAAAAGGGGAATCACAGAAGCAATAAATATCAGGGTCGCAAGTGCCGGTATATGAGATAAACCAAAGGCATAAAACACAATTACTGAAATCGTACTTACAGTCAGAGCAGCGTAGGCATTACCTATAAATATTCCACTCAGTATCCGGTCCAGCTCCCGAAGGTAACGGCCCGTATTTAACTGGGTTCCCGTTGGAGCGATACATACCGCAGAAGCATACAGTTTCTCACCTTCAAGCAACAGGAAATAGCAAACAAAGATTGCCACAACCAGATTGACCATAAACATACCCAGACTTTTGGCATACGAAACAAAACCCAGGCTACCTGCAAAAGAAAGAATCGAAAGCGATGAGTCCCAAACAAGCTGGTTGATATGTTCAAAATATGTACTCGGCACTATTGCCCTTATAAAATCAAATATGATCCCAAGTACCTGTGACTGGTTTTCGATGACCCAGATAAGCTGTCTGAATATCTCTACAAAACCGGTGCCTATTATGATAACGAGAGGCGTTACGATAAACATCGTCGCAATGAATGCCCCATAATGATTTTTCCTGTTTATCTTTTCATATATCGGCCTGCAGATATAGGCAAAAACCAGACCCAACACGATACCGTCTGCAAGAGGGAGAAGAATTTTCACAAGAGCCAGAAATACAATGAAAAAAGCAATAAAAGCAAGTATTTTCCACCTATTTTCGATAATTACGGATACGCCGTCTATATCTTTTAGCTCCATGAAACTCCCTTACATTATTGATAATAGTCTTCCAATAAACTATCTCATATTACTATTTCATTATATTGAACTACTCCACACTTACGCATGGAGATTCCTACGAGTTGTTATGTCATTCATTGGATGTATTTGGGATACATCAAATGTCAATAACCCTGTTTGTCGTAGATTATGAGCAAAATGCTCATAGCCTGTCCAATTGGCATTTTGTGATAGGTAACGTATCATGATATTGATAGCACTGTTTCTATCTCTATCAATAACGTTACCACAATCACATGTCATATCACGTCTATATAATGGCATCTTATGTTGTTTTCCACAAACATAACATGTTTTTGACGTATATCTTTCATCAATTTTAACTACTTGTTTACCTATAAGTTCTGCTTTATAGGTGAGAAATTCGATGAAACGTGATAAATAACCATTATTTTGTGTAGAACGATTCAACGTTTTGTTTTTCGATTTACCCATATTTTTAACGTGGAGTTTACCTGCAATAATTGTATTGGCTCTTGTATTCTCTACCATTGATTTAGATAATTTGTGTTGCCAATCTTTTATCTGATTATTTTTCCTTCTTACCATAGTACGAATAGTTTTGTTTAATCGATGCCATTTTTTACTGTATTTTTTGCAATGGTCACGCCTTGATTGAACTGCACTGATTTTAGAATCCCAATATAAATCATATCGTGGATTGTTTATTTCAAAAAATTTTCCTTTATCATTTATTGCAGTAATCGTTTTGGTAATCCCTAAATCAATTGCTTGAAAATGATTATTTTGAGCATAAGGCACATTGATTTCAGGTTCATACGTAATCGTGACAAAGAAATCTCCATTACCCTTTTTATCTTCATTGAATATTTCGATTTGTTTGATTTTCAAATTTGATATATCTTGTTCAATATCAATTATCAAATCTTCATCATTCATTTTATGTGAAAATCTAATACTATTTCCAATTACTTTGAAACCACTCTGATTATATGTTATTGTAAAAAAGTATTTACGACTTCTAAATCGTGGAGTTCTTGCTTTTTTGTCTCCATTTTTGTGAAGTCCAAAGAATGATTTGTAATTAGCATCTAATTTACGCAAAACCATCTGGCATGATTTAGAATAAAGAATATTTATATCAGGATTCTCTTTTTTAATTTGTGGTAAATCATTCTGTTGTTTTTTATATGAAATGGATTTTTTATCATTTTTCCATGTGTCTTTTCTTTCAGATAATGCAATATTATAAAGAGATGTACATGCATTGGATAACTCCCAAAGCATATTCTTTTGTAATTCAGTTGGATGAATTTTGTATTTCTTTGTTAATTGCATTATTTGCCCTGATTATCAACATAATTTATCAAAACATCCAGTGTAACCTGTCCAGTTGTAACCAAAAAATATGATCTTATCCAGAATGCATCTTTGCACTTACATTATATACGGTTTTTTCAAACAATCAACTACAAGAGGATTCACCAGCATATCTCTTCTATATTCTACACTTTGTACAAAATAATATTGTAGTAAATATACAGAATGACTGGCCTTATCCAGATTGTTATTCATAGTTATCTGTATAAATTTATAATTACAAATAACTTATGCAACTTTTTATTTTATATAGCACGGCTTTCATCCCTTACCTTACGGAAGGGGACTTCTCACCTGTTTAGTTAAAAGCAGCGCATCAAATGTCAGGAATGATACGGTTAGCATAGCGGACTACCACACAGGACTCATTGCATTTTCCACACCCTGTGCAGGAGTCATGTATTTTAATTTTCCCGTTTTTCAATTCAATGGAACCTCTGGTACATGCATTGAGACATACCCCACAGCCACTGCAACGGGCAATACGTAGCAACTGTAAACATGCATTCCTGTACATCCTGTCTGCAACTTTCCTGTCAGCAGCTGTTACTTTCAAGTTACCCGATGCAAAGAATTTAACCGTACATGAGCGACTCTTTATGAGGACAACACCCATCTCAGGGGAATATACGACATTACCCAGCATTCTCATTACATCCGCTGCTTCTGAAAGTGACACCCCGCGTATCCGGGCCTCTACTGAAAAATCGCCTCCACTACAGACAGAATGTCCGGAAACTGCACTTATGCTGAAATCTTCTGTTTCAACGGGTGTGATAGCTATTCCCAGCTGTTTTGCCAGGGCAAGCATTTTAGGAGGATGCTGCTGCCAGCGCCAGAAACCATATTCGGCATATTCCGGGGGCAGGCCTTTTGAAGCTGTCCATTTTTGCAGGTATGCCATCCATCTTTCATACAATCCGGGGAACAATTGCCTGACCCTCTCGAATTCACATTCAAGGGTCGAAGGGCAAAGATAGCAACCCACCCTTTCAAAACCCATATCATAGAGAGGGTTATAAGCAAGGTTTTTCCAGTAGATGTACAGCCAGACCTCAATAGCCCTCCACTGCCTGATTGGAAAAACGTTCAGCTGACCCGGCACAAAAGGATTGGCCTCGGTTGCAGCAGTCTCCTGCCTGGAAAAAGACTCATATTTGCGTTTACCGTCAATTGCAAGACATGGATTCTCCGCACTGCATGACTCAAAAGCCGAATTAGCAGGACCCAGTTTACAGACTTTACAACACCAGCGGAAATCCTTTCCAGGTGGACCGAAACTCTCCACATTATCCCAGAAAGCATTCTCTGCCTTTTTTTCAATAAGTTCTATGCCATTGGCATTGCAAAACTCATGTGCAAATTGCACTGTCTCAGGAAATTCAATCCCCGTATTGAGGAAAATTGCCCTGAGACGGCTGGCATCCAGTGCCCTTCGGGCAAGGTCCAGCGCAACCAGACTATCCTTGCCCCCACTGAACGATACGTTGACAAGAAAGGAAGAATAGGCGGGATCATTGCCAATCCCTTTTATCATGTTTACAGCATTGGATTCTATTCTTTTGAGAGAGGATTGGTTGGCCTTAATGACAGAATCCATGGAAGGCGCTGATTGTTTCAGGTTTGCAGAAATCTTTTTGATTTTTTTGACCCGAAGCAAAGGTTTGCCTGGCCTGTAATTAGCTGAATCCTCAAGAGATATGCCAATACCCACCAATTTTCCACATCGCAGCAATACCGGGTCACCATTTTTGATATCCGGGGAAAAATGGTCGATACCCTCCATGGAGATTTTTTTACCGTTTAAATGGCGACCGGAATAATGAAGATGTGCTGTTTTTGAATGTGTATGGTTTAGCAGGACGCTGGCACCCATGTCCGTGGGTTCAAACCTGAATTGCTTTTGCAGTATATCAAAATACATATGCCCGATACGTATGCCATCAACCAGTACCTCATCATTGCGGTCATCCCCTGCAACCTTGTTCAACAGTATGACTCTGTCAACAAAAGGATTACAATCATACAGTTGCCGTAGCAGGTCATCAAGTAGATCTCTTTCATAGGCAGAAGCAAATCTCACATCACAAGGAGAGGTCAGGGGTAATTTCGTACCTTCACTGCCACAAATATCACAGACAGGACCTATTAAAGGCACATTGCAGGAGTTACACCAGAAAATATGGTCGGCTAACACCTGTTTATCGGATCGTTTTCGGGTCTTCCTGGTCTTTGGACGACTCTTTTTGCCTGCGGAAGCAAAAGTAAATGTAGAGCGTTTTTTTTGCATTTTATAATGATATGAATCCTTTCTTCAATTAACCTTTTGTCAGGACCGGTTTTCAATATACCGATTAATGGTTGCAGCTGCCTGCTTACCCGCGCCCATTGCGCTGATTACAGTTGCAGCACCGGTAACCACATCACCACCCGCACATAATCCTGCCAGGGATGACATCGCATCTTCATCAACAACTATTGTGCCTTTCGAAGTGGTTTCAAGTTCTTCTGAGCCTGCAAAGATAACTGGATTTGGAGATGTTCCGATAGCAACTATTATTATATCAGCATCGATCACATGCTCAGAACCTTCAATTGGTATAGGGCGCCTCCTGCCGGATTCATCGGGTTCCCCGAGTTCCATATTTACGCATTCCACACCTGTAACAGTCTTATTCTCACCTTCAAGGATACGGACCGGATTGGTAAGCAGGTTGAAAACCACACCTTCTTCCTTTGCATGTTCAACTTCTTCAATACGGGCAGACATCTCCGCCTCACTACGCCGGTACACAACTGTTACTTCTTCTGCACCCAGCCGGAGGGCACTGCGGGCAGCATCCATCGCAACGTTACCGGCCCCTACTACAACAACCTTATTTCCGCATTTGATGGGTGTGTCATAATCCGGGAAACGATAGGCTTTCATCAGATTGACCCTTGTAAGGAACTCATTTGCAGAATAAACACCGTTGAGGTTCTCCCCTTCAATACGCATGAATCTGGGAAGACCGGCACCTGTACCTACAAAGACCGCATCGAATTCATCGCGGAGTTCATCAAGGGTTTTTATCCTTCCTATGACATAATCCACTTTTATGTCAACCCCAAGGTTACGGATATAATCTACTTCTTGCCTGACAATGTCCTTGGGTAGCCTGAATTCGGGTATACCGTAGGTCAGGACCCCGCCCGGTTCATGGAGAGCTTCATAAATGGTTACACCATGCCCTGCTTTTGCAAGTTCTGCTGCCGCAGTAAGTCCAGCAGGACCTGCACCAATGACAGCCACGTTTTTCCCGCTGGATTTTGGTTTTTCCGGGGATTTTACTCCTGCATCCCTTTCATAATCCGCACAGAAACGCTCAAGCCTGCCGATAGCAAGAGGCTGGCCCTTTTTGCCAAGTATACAGAATTTCTCACACTGCTCTTCCTGAGGACAAACACGTCCACAGATTGCCGGCAGGGCATTGGATTCCTTGAGTATACCAATAGCCCTATCAAAGTCTTTGTTCTTGATCCTTGAAACAAACCCGGGGATATCAATATTAACAGGACATCCTGCCACACATTGGGGATTCTTGCACTCAAGACAGCGTCCCGCCTCGATTACAGCCTGCTGTTCTGTGTACCCCAATGCGACTTCATCAAAGTTTCCAATCCTTTCCTCTGGTTTTTGCTCAGGCATTTGCTGTTTCAGTGACACTTACAATCATCCCCGCATTTTTTGTTGTAACTTTCAAGGGCTTCCTTTTCCTGCGGTCTGTAAAAAGAAAGCCTGCTCATCATAAGGTCAAAATCCACATCGGCTGCATCAAATTCCGGGCCATCCACACATGCAAATTTGGTTTCTCCGCCAACAGATACACGGCAACCACCACACATCCCGGTACCATCGATCATAATTGGATTGAGGTTTACAAGGGTTTCCACGCCATAGGAGGCAGTTACACCGGCCCCTACTTTCATCATAATAGGCGGACCGATTATGACAATACGGTCAACCTGCTGGTCACTATCAAGAATATCTTTAACAATATCGGTTACAAAACCGTGATGGCCTTTGCTCCCATCGTCAGTAGCCACATAGAGTTCATCACTCACCTCTGCCATTTCATCTTCAAGAATGAGCATTTCTTCATTGCGGGCACCGATTATAGATATTACATGGTTACCTGCCTCGCGATAGGCACGTGCCTGTGGGTACACAGGAGCTACACCGACACCACCCCCAACCATTACTACTGTGCCGAGTTTACGGATATCAGAGGGAGTGCCCAGAGGACCGACAAAATCCTGCAAAGTCTCACCTGTCTTGAGGGTTGTTAATTGTTTGGTAGTCTTGCCCATTACCTGATAGATTACCGTTATAGAACCCTCATCAACATCAAAGTCAGCTATTGTGAGAGGGATGCGTTCACCGCTTTCATCAATACGTAATATTACAAATTGGCCCGCTTTCGCTGCTTTTGCTATATCCGGAGCTTCGACCTTCATGAGGTCCACATCAGGAACAAGATTGCGTGTTTGAAGTATATTGTAAGACATATGATCACATCAACGATTATTGGATAAGAGGGAGAGATGTACGTATAAAGGTCTATCCGATGGTTTCAATTTACTAATAATATTTGTAGCTTTTCAATTGTTCTTAAAGCCAGAAATCACAATATCATTAGTTTTTGCGACGAAGCAATAGTAAACCCACTATTGCAAAAGCAAAAAGAGGACTGGCAAAACCAACAAATGAAAACCCTGAAGATGAGTCTGATCGTGGGATGTAGGAATTTAGAGAGAGGATAATTATCATCCCATATCCCGTCTTCAACATATTCATCCGTGATGTGGGGAATTACAAGAATAGAAGATTGCTCAATATTTAATTCAGGAGATTTTACAGGATTGATTGAATAGTGGAATCCAACCGGAACCCCACCACATGCCGTATTTGCTGCCTCCCCCATTACCCACTTATAGGTAAATGTTTCATTGGGGGCAAACTTACGTGAAAGAGTTGAATTGAATGCACATGACCCTGTCTGTATTTCCAGAGATGCGCCATGATCCAAAATGTGTTGGATCGATAGTGACATCGACAACACTTGCCTGTTTTACGGTCTCTCAACTGCCAATGAGAAAGACTCATTTGCATCCATAACAGGAGAAGGAGTGAAATGTTCCGGATATAGTTCACCATTACAATAGACCTCAGTCACTGCATAGGAACCATTGGCAAACACGCCTGTAGAAAAAGATACTACCCCAGTTTGACAGTTTCTACTCTTTCTTGAAGAGAATGTCTTCTCTTTCAACCCAAAATTTTCATTTTTTTGTCAGAAAAAGCTATTTGACAGTCCAAACAATTTCATGTGAAAAACTCCGATTTCATCGGTTTTCCTTTAAAATGGATGCAATTTTCAGGAATTTTGGCCTGAATTTACTCGTTGAACCCTTATTTTCATAAGAATAATGCTCATCTGTCAAATTCCATTAAACTATTTTTGGATATTTTTTGCTTGAAAAGAAAATGAAATTGATCTAAGAGGCTTATTTAGAAGATTCAACAATGCTGTCAAATTCTTTGTCCAAAAAATGGGCAAAAATCAGAAAAAACACAATCCAATGACTTATGTGATACTGTCAAATCAATGGGGCAAAAAATGGATAAAATTATAAAAACAAGCATGAAGAAAGAAAAGATGCTAGCGAACGACTAAAAGAAAAAAGATAAACATAGAGATTAGAATAGAACCTAAAAAGAGAGACATTCAGTTGATTAAAAATAAAACTGTCAAAGTTGGGATACTATGAAAATGAAAAAGACACAGAGCAATCTGAATATGTAGTGATCTGTGATTCTGTTCCACAGCAATATTCTATCCGATATTCTGAAACAACTAAGGACGAGAACTATATAAAAATTATCGTTTTAGAACTAAGTAATTGTATATACACATGAACAGACGTGTTCTTAAAACAATAATGATACTACTCTGTTACAAAATTATAGAAAACAAAATTAGATGTGAGTTTTGGCCCCGGCAGAACCGGAGCCTTTCGGAAAAGTTTTGTACGCCCGAACCGGGATTCGAACCCGGGTCGGGGCCTCGACAGGGCCCCATGATAGACCTCTACACTATTCGGACAATGTCCGGGCACACTTTTCCGCTCACACGAGCAGCACTCAAATACATTTAATTATATATAAGGGTTTTGTTTACACCCTTTAGAAGAGGTGTTTGGTCCCGCCTCCCAGACTCGAACCGGGGGCATCGCGGTAACCGCGCGGTATGTGGATAATCCACACAAACCATACTACAGCCGCGCACTCTACCAACTGAGTTAAGGCGGGACATTACTCAGCGAGATATTCTCATCCTCACAATCTTATATAGACTTTTCGCCGAATTCCCATTCCAAAGGCATATAAATTCAATATCCGCAGGAAAAATCACCAGCGCTTAAAAGCAAGAATAAAAAACAAAATTCAAAACCACTGAAAAGAATAAAAAGAGGCAATCTTGTCTCAGAAAGTGTCAATTGCCCCGTTTATAACAAGATCGGTGATCTTGGTAATATTACCAAGCCACTCATCGGCAACTGCTTCGGCATCATCCTGAATTGTAGCGAAATTTGCCCCCTCTTCGGGAATTATTTGGATGCTGGCAACCATGGGCTGATCAATAGGTTTACCTATCTGTGATAGCAGTCGCACATATACTTCATCTACTTGTGGCACGGCTTCCACAATATCCCGGGCCATCTGAGTAGAAAGCAAATTGTATATCTTACCTACATGATTGACAGGGTTCTTACCACTCGTAGCCTCCATACTCATGGGCCTGTTCGGGGTTATCAAACCATTGCACCGGTTCCCCCGACCAACAGAACCATCGTCGCCCATCTCCGCAGAAGTGCCTGTTACCGTCAGGAAGATACAGCCACAACCACCCGCAGTATTATCGGCAGCATTGACATATGCATTAACGTTCCTGTCAGTGTATTTGCCCGCAATATCCAGAATATAATCCTTCATCTGTTCCTTGAAACTAATATAGGCATCCATATCATCAACATATTTGTCAACCATTCCACAGCAAACAGTCAGGGAAATATCATCTTTCTCCCGCAATCCCATGACCTTGATGTCTTCACCTATTGCAGGTAATTTCCCTTTCAGATCACCTATAAGCTGCTTTTCGGTATCATACACTATACGCTCAAGTTCGGAAAATGATGCATGGCCAACACCAAAAGATGTATCATTGGCAGTGGGAACTTTTTCCCGGCCAAATACATCCCGCAGGTCAGAAGATCCCGTACCAAGTTTGCAGTCAAGGATAATATCCCTGTCAAGATCAAGATTTACAATATTATTTCTCAGGTAATCATGTGCTGCCGAGACAGCTACTGTTTCAGCCGGGATTTCCACACCATTAAATTCCTTTGTAGCCCTCCCCACAAGAAGAGTATAGATTGGCTTGATGACCTCCCCACCACCAAAAGCAGGGGAAGAACGACCTGCAACAATCTGGGTTTCATCCGTGTTATGGTGAAGTACTGCACCGCATTTTTCGATATATTCAGCACAAAGGGCACGGCTTACAGCCTCTGCAATTCCATCAGATATACTGTCTGGATGTCCCACACCCTTACGTTCAACAAGCTCTATCTCCTGATTTTCCACAGGTGTCTGGACAAGTTGCTCAACCTTTATATTCCGCATAACCAAACCTCATGAAAATACTAAAATATGAATTAAATAAGGCTCCAGTATCAAATCTGTGTTGATATGAAAAACCCATTCTATATAAATTGGATACTATATGAAAGTGAATTAATTACTGGAAAACAAGATATCTTATGGATACTTTTTCTTCATCAAACCTTTATATGCAATGAAAGTATTGGAAATGTTGACCCAGATTCCAGAGGCAACCAGGATGATACGCATTGCAATACCAAATAAAGGCAGACTCCACGATCCGACCGTGAAACTCTTCAAAGAAGCAGGTCTCCCGGTACTTGAGGGATCAAGCCGCAAACTTTTTGCAAAAACAACAGACCCGGATATGACATTTTTATTCGCAAGAGCGGCGGATATTCCCGAATATGTGCAGGACGGAGCTGCAGACGTAGGAATTACCGGGCTTGATCTTATAGATGAAACTGATGCAGAAGTTGAAGTTATGCTGGATCTGCATTTTGGGAGGGCAAAGCTGGTACTTGCAGTTCCTGAAGACTCAGGGATTAAAGCCCCTGAAGACCTGAAAAATATGCGGGTTGCTACTGAATTCCCAAATATTACAGAGAAATATTTTAAAAATGTTGACATTCCAGTTGAAGTTATCAAAGTAAGTGGTGCCTGCGAGATGACACCCCATGTGGGAATTGCAGATGCAATTGTTGATATATCCAGTTCCGGCACAACTCTTGTGACAAATCATCTCAGGAAAATTGCAGAGGTGTTCAGCTCATCTGTGTACCTGATTTCAAATGCCGATAGTTCCCAAAGGGAAGAAAAAATCCAGCACATAAAAACAGCCCTTGAAAGTGTACTCCATGCAAAACAAAAGCGCTATCTTATGATGAATGCCCCCTCAGGCAAACTGGAAAATATCAAAGACATCCTGCCAGGTCTTGCGGGCCCGACTGTTATGAAAGTAGAATCAAAAAATTCCACCCATGCAATACATGCCGTTATTGATGCAGACCAGGTCTTTACAATAGTCAGTGAACTGAAAAAAGCAGGTGCATCAGACATACTTGTTGTACCCATCGAAAGAATGATACCCTGAGGAGAGTAAATAATGGAATTTGAGGTCATCCCCGCTGTAGATATGAAAAACGGGAAATGTGTCCAGTTGATACAGGGACTGCCAGATAAGGAACGTATTTCACTTGATGATCCCGAAGCAGTTGCGATTAAGTGGATCGGACAGGGAGCAAAAACACTGCATCTGATAGACCTTGACGGAGCCATCGAAGGGAAAAGGAAAAACGCCCCTATAATAGAAAAAATCATAATGCTGTGTGAAAGACAAGGAGTCGAAGTACAGGTAGGTGGCGGAATTCGCTCTTTTGAGGATGCTGCAAACCTCCTGCACATGGGTGCTAACAGGGTGATACTAAGCACCGCAGCTGTCCAAAATCCGGACCTGGTTGAAAGACTTGCCAGGCAGTTCAAACCCGAAAACATTAATGTCGCCCTGGATTCAAAAAATGGTAAGGTTTCTACAAAGGGATGGACCGAGCAATCCGAGTATACCGCGGTACAGCTCGGGAAAATGTTCGAAGAAAAAGGCGCAGGAAGCATTCTGTTCACCAACATAGACAAAGAAGGATTAATGGAAGGTGTGGACACAGAACCCACAACAGAGCTGGTTAATGAACTTACAATACCGGTGATTGCTTCTGGAGGAGTTACAGCCCTGAAAGATATTTTGACCCTGAAAACAACCGGTGCCTGCGGTGTTGTGGTAGGGAGTGCTCTTTATGCAGGAAATTTTACCCTTACAGAAGCGATAAATACAATCAGAGAGGAAATCTCTGGTGGAGAGTAAGTATGCCAAGAATTTCCACTGTATCCCGTACTACCAGAGAAACCAGCATAGAACTTACGATCAACATCGATGGCAAAGGGGATTCACAGATAAATACAGGCATCGGTTTTTTTGACCACATGCTGGTATGTTTTGCACGACATTCAGGTTTTGACCTTACAATCGATGCTAAAGGTGATCTGGAAGTAGACGGCCACCACCTGGTAGAGGATATTGGGATCGTAATGGGGCAGGCCTTTGACCGGATAATGGCAGAAAAGTCAGGAATTGCCCGTTTTGGAGAAGCAAGAATACCAATGGATGAGGCTCTTGCAAGCGTAGTAGTGGATATAGGAGGGCGCAGTTATCTGGTGATGAACACTACTTTTGAATCCGAAAGAGTAGGGGAATTCAACACCCAGCTTACAAGGCATTTCTTTGAATCATTCGTCTCCAATGCAAAACTTACCCTTCATGCAGCTGTATATGGTTACAATGACCACCACAAAATCGAAGCCCTTTTCAAGGCATTTGCTCAGGCAATGAAAAAAGCAACGGTTATCGAGGGCAAAGAGGTCAAAAGTACAAAGGGATGCCTCTGATTAGCATCCTTCTTCGAATTTATTTTTCAAACGTCTGTAAAACTCCCTTTCAACTTCCCCCCCACTTCTGAAAAGACGCTCCACGATTAACTCCGGAGTACTCTTTGCAATATGATTATAAATCGGATTGCGATCAACAATCAGGTTCAATTCATTATCAAGTCCTTTTGCTTCAATTCCATCCACCCTGATGGAGGCATCGGTATTTTCCAGTATCTGGTCGGCAAGATGGGAAACAAAAATAGCCATTGTATTGGATTCTTCAGAAAGGGTTTCAAGGATACCGGCTATGATTTTTGCAGAAGCTCCGGGTTCGGTGATGGATTCAAGTTCATCGACAAGCACAAGTTTGGATCCCGCCCCTCTCAAAGCTGAAAATGAGCGTAAGGTAGTTTCAAATGCCCCCGCATCAAGAGTGCCCCTGGATTTGCTGAAATAATACAAACTATCAATCGGCCCGATCTTCAATTCATCTGCCGGCACAGGGAAACCCATGTGGGAAAGAATTGTACATTGAGCCACTAACTCCAGCATGGATGTTTTTCCTCCGGAATTCACACCACTTAAAAGAACTACGGAAGAAGTGGGAACCTGCGAAGGAGACATGATCGAGCCCAGAGAATAATCTATAGGTTCCACAGCAACACCCTTTTCACAAAGGAAAATATTTTTTCCATTCTTGAGACCCATACCACATTCATCTTCAAAGCCGGCAAGTTGCATCTGCAGAGAATGACCAAAACGGGCCACTGCCAACCCCACATCCAGATCAAGTAACCTCATAACAAGTTGTTTCAGGGGTTGCCTGAATTCGTGTAGCTCATATGCAATATTCCTTTTATGAGTAACTTCCCTGCGGAATATCTGCTGTTTGATCTGTTCTTTGAATTTTTGTAACTGGGACATGTCGGCTTCTACAGGATAACAAAGTTCAGAGGGGAAAAAATAATCCACTAATAGAGATTCATTTTGCTTCATTGAAAGGGTTTCAATGAATTCTTTTCTGGCATCATTAATTATCTGGCTGAAAGATGCCGATATATTGCGTGAAAGAATATCCTTTAACTCCATCTCATCCCTGATAACACCCAACATATCATTCCCGCTGAGTGTAATACTACTTTTTTGGAGGAGATCATTTATTTCCTGGTTGCACTGGTCTACATATTTTGTAAGTTCCGAATCCACATTATCCAGAATATGATGTAAGCGGTCTATTTCCCCATCCCTGCCTTCAACAATATTTCCTTCAGGATTAATGGCAGCCATGAGATTGCTAAGAGCCGAAATATCCGCATTGACTACTGGAGGTATGCCTGCTTTATCCAGTGCAATTGCAAGATCCAATGCATTCATTATTCGTTCATGATTGAAAGCAAAAAACGAAATCTGTTTTTCGGGTAAAATATGCCATTCCTCAATTTCCCGGGCATTTGTTATTATTTCAGGATTCGTATCCTCTGGAAAATCATATTCCAGGAAGGGTTCTCCTATGGCAATTACATGGGGATAACTGCGTGCAACATCTGCAAATTCCAGAGGATCTTCCACCAGCTGGACCTCAATGCTTTTACCATATTTTTCCTTTAAAGTGCTGTAATCATCTGTATTTGAAGTGACAATTACCCTATCCCTGATCCGGGGAATTGAAGGAGAGTTTTTCAGGGGTTCTATTCTGGAAAGACTTGCTGAAATCCTATCCATATCATCGAGCATGGAGAGGTATTCCATATGGTTTTCAACCCAGTCCCGGTTTATGTCAATAAGGTCTTTCCTGCTTGAAGGATATGGGATATAAGTGTGCAACTTATCCCTTGCATAAGGGGTAGAAGCATAATTTTTGATAGAATCGATTACCCGTTCATAAATATCGACTGAATCCCGGGTTTTCAAAAAAGAGGAGATATCAATACCATCCTGTGTAGACCTCACATCGTGTACAAGGGATATGGCATACCTTCTACCTACTCCTTCGATCTCCGATATACCGGCTATATCCCCTCTGAGAATTGCCGCCATGGCATCCTCTTCACATCCAAAATGAGATATAAAGCGCTGTGCCATTTTTTCTCCTATACGTGGAGCATCAACCAGTGACTGCATATTATTGACCACCTTGTTTCTCATTCACAAAATCAAGTAATGTAGATGTGGGAATACCCCGTTCTACAAAATACCGATCTTTTTTAGACATTGTACTATAGCCGGAATCGCCGCGGGGCTGTAATCTTTTTGAAAGCGAATGGTTACGTCTGTTGTCTATCATCTGGCTTTTGTAATAGGTATCCCACAATTCTTCCGGATTAGCAGAATCTTCAGAAGGAATCAAATGTTGTATTGAATCCACAGATGTTTTCAGGAAATGCTGCATCTTCAGGATTTCACCATTGCATACATAAGCAAACTTTCCACCAACAACAATTACCGCCCTATCTGGATTGCGTACTGCAAGCCACCTGCAAAGCATATCAGACACATGGTTTTTGGGAGTTACATTTACATAAAGGACTGTATCTCCGCAAACTGGCCGCACAAACATGCAAAGTCTGTGATAATTGTTTTTAACCTCACACATGTACCGGTAATATCGCTTGTAAAGTCTTTCTTTACCACAATAAAGACCATCCACCTCCCCTTCACACCCATGCAATAGTCTCACAAGCTCTGCAGGATTGCATTTTCTGTGCCTGAGCACCAATTCTATATAATTCAATGGAGGGGAATCAAAATTGGTTATTCTGTGCCACCCATCGGGAAAAACTCTTTTGGCCAACTGCTGATTATCAACCTTACTATTGAATCCAACCCGAATTATTTCAGCTGTCGGGTAGGTCATTTTCAATTTCGTTTCCCCTTCTTTGGGATCACAGGCAAAAACCAGATCTGCCTCTGGCCGTTGCCTCAATTCCAGACAGGCCAGTAAGACACCTGTTACAGTGGCCTTAAAAAGAATAATCATGTGCATTCTCCTGCAAACTGTATAAGGTTAGTTTGCCCGGAACCACCAATTTTGATAAAGGGGCGTGCACGACCTATAACAACACCCATACGTGCAAGTTCATCCTCCCCATAAATTGGCCTGGATCTCAGGATACGGGAAGCACTTATAGGCCCTATACCCGGCACCCTGAGCAGGGAAGAATAATCGGCGCTGTTTATTTCTACCGGAAACATTTCCGGGTTGACCCGGGCAAGTTCAAGTTTAGGATCATCATTCAAAAGAAAACCATCGTCATTATAGATTTGATCAATATGCCCGGAATCCAGGCCATAATCTTTCAAAAGATAAGATACCTGATAGAGCCTCTGTTCCCTCCATTTTGGAGATGTTGAACCATTCTCAAGCGGAGTATCAGGTACCGGGTCAAAACTCATAAAATAAGGTCTGCGCAACTGGTATTTTTCCATGAAATCATGCACGGTATTCACAATATCCCTGTCGGGTTCGTCAAGGGCACCCACAACAAACTGGGTATCGTTGGCACCTATGATCTTATGATCATATCTGTGCAATTTCCTCTGTTTCCTGATCAATTTGCAGATCCAGTTCAAACGCTGAAGGACATCATTTTTGTAATCGAAATTGGGACAGATTTCCGAATAGTTCACAGAACCCGTTGTTTCTGCATTTACCCCGAATTTGTTGGCAACCCCGGCTACCTCCTGCAGCAAATGGAAAGGTGTACCGGGCATGAGCCGAAGGTGGATATAACCATTAAACCCCTGATTTCTCAAGAGCCGGGCCACATGAAGCTGTTTTTCAGTTGTTGTTTCAGGATCCCCGATAACACCGGAGGAAAGGAAAAGGCCTTCGATCGCATTTTTCCTGTAAAAATCCCAGGTAATTTTCACAATCTCTTCCGGGGACAGGGAAACCCTGCGCACATCCCTGTGACAGCGATTAGGACAATAGGTACATTCTCCGGCACAGTAGTTGGTCAGTAATGTCTTGTATAATTGAATGCAGCGCCCGTCTGGCCCGAAAGCGTGGCATACTGCACTCTGATTACAGCTGTCATACTTTGTACCCGAGGAAAGGTATCGCATCCTCTCATGCAAAGTGAAATGATAGCCGTCTGAAGGAATACTCATTACATGTAACTAAGTTCATCGCCTATATAAGAGACAAGAAAGTGGATTGAAAGTATTCGTTGGGCACCTTCATTCCCTGACGTGAATGTCAAGCCGAATCCTTGTGATAGGTTCCAGCTTTTTCCAGTCCACGATTGTATCATCTTCCAGTACGCAGTCATTCACGTTTTTATCCCCCAATTGGCCATCAATCTCATAAACATAAAGGCCTTCCTCCCCATCAGTAGAAACAATCATCTCCCTATCTCCCTTTTTCCTGACATCAATATCTGCCACATTGCGCAGGGCTTCCATAAGGCAAGCACCTTTCTCGACTTCCACATGCCTGGTGGGAGCAAACGAATCAACAGCCAGATGAATATTTTTCCTGTTGGGTTTTAATACATGGGATTTTCCGAAAATATGTCTCTCAAGGAGTTCTGATTCTTCAAGCACCTTTACATGCTTGGAAACTACCGATACTGATATATCCAGTTCCCGGGCAATTTCAGATATATGCATTTCGTTGCTGCTTAAGAGTTCCAGTATTTTAATCCGGGTTTCACTACCAAGTGCATGAAATATCCTGCATCCCATAGAACTCATATACAAATCAAGTGAATTGTAAATATATAAATTTAACTGGATTTGTTCATTTGATACCCATATTTTTCAGAGCAGAAATACTCTGAAGGGCATCTTCAGCTGATTTATTCTCAATTATCTTAATAGAATTGTTTTGGCGGAGTAATCCCTGTATGGCCGAAAAATCAATGTTTCCCTCACCAGGGGGCAAATGTTCATCGTTATCCCCGTGGTTATCATGAATATGAAAATGGGAAATCTCACGTTCAAGAAATGCCTCCAGATTGCCCATTGTGTTGGCATGACCAATATCCAGTACAAAATCATTTGCCCCTATCTCAAAATCCGGTTTTCTGAAAAGGAAACATTCCCATTTGGGCATATTTTCCACACATATCCGCACACCGGCATCCTCACCAATCCTTTCCAATACAGGCAACGATTTTTGGAATGCATTAAATGCAAAATCCCTATCATAAGCAAAGGGGAAATAACCGGGATGGACAACCATGACTTCAGCATCAATTTCATTGCAAACACCTGCCATGTCTTCCACAAGTTGGAGAGCTGCATTCCTTATAGGTTCACGAATGCTTGCAAGATTGAGGTCTGTACTGGGAGCATGAACCGTATATTTCAAGTCATAGGAAAAGGCGATTTCATCCTGCCTGAATAGGTCATGTCTTCCTTCAGAAAAGATTTCTGCACAATTGACAACGTGTTCAATATTTTGCAAAGCTTCACCAAGCGATAAGTCGTGATAAGCAAACGAAGAGATACCGATCATAAGTAAAATACTCCTGGAATATAAATAATAACCCTGATTACTTTAACTTATGGCAAGTGTACTTGAGACTATATTAAACTTATCTCGAATCCACCAAAATTAATATAAAAATTGCAACACGGAATGGATAGCCTGAAATTTTCAGGATCTATTGCGTAATTCAAGCAAGCGCAGGAAAGAAGATGCAGTAAATGTATCTCCCAACCCAACTGTCACTGCCGGCTCATTGACCACAAGCGTGGGAATTGCACAAAAATAATACTCATTGAAGATACCACATATCCCAAAACCATACTGCCTGGCTCCAGTAATAGACTTTATTCTCTTAACCTGCAGGCTACCGTATTCACTGCGCTTGAATTGACTGCACCATTCCTCCAGTTTGGACCTGTCCGGCAATAATCCTGAAGAAGCAAAGTATGCCGCACACTTCAAACCAAAATCAATAGCATCTATTTTCTGCTCATTCAGGTTATCTGAAGCAGAGAGACAAAAGACAAAATCCCTGGTATGGACAACAAGGGCTCTGGCCAAACAACCTTTAATGCAATTGCGGGCCGCTTGGAACATTGCGGAAATATCCATTTCATGTATGCCTTCTATCCCAAAACCCATCTTCTGCGTCAGGGTTGCAAGTTCATCTTCGTTCAAACCCATAGAATCAACCCTTCCTGCAAGTTTAAGGAAAACATGCCTGGCGATATCCGATGTCGCAAAATGACCCAACTCAGCATGGATGAAAAACCCGGGCATCGAATTCCATTCATCAATCTGTGCAAGGACAGGAGATAACTTTTCCTCGAAAGAAGAACCATCCGGATAGGAGGGTTGGAGCATATGAAAACCGGATACAACTGCACCATCCATTTCCCCAATATATGCGGTTGCATATTGTTTGAAGAAGGAAGAAATTGTCATTTGAGGGTTGAATTTATCAAATGTTGCAATGAACCTGTTTTCCCGGGATACAGTTATCCTGCGGCCGTATAAGTCGAAATTATCCCCTTGACGAAAATCAAAAACAAAATGTACCGGCTCCTCTTCACCCCTCTGGCTTTCGAATTTTGGAGGCAGCACCATTCCCCTTTTTGAAAAAAGAGCCTCCTGTGTCCCGGAAAGATAAACAACATTGGGAACAATCATATCCACATTGAGCCCGGAGAGGACATTGGCCATTATACCCATATTCCCCCCAATTCTGATCTCTGCCCGGTCAAAAAAACGTTTCTTGAGAAAATCAAGAACATCCCGGGAATAAATGAACCATTCTGCACCCCTGCCATATTCCATACAATGGATAAGTCCGGCAAGGAAATCTTCGAGGGAATTTATGATATCCGGCTGGCGTTCGATCTTCATCAGCAGTTCCTTTTCATCCACCTCACCAAGGATGGATTCCACATCCCTGCCGGTTATCCTGTAAACTGCATCGATATTAGCGTTGTAACCGCAAAGGATATTCATTCAATCCTCCCGCGGACTGCACATACCTGCCAGCACAGCTGCAAAGGCACTTGCTGAAATAGTATCTCCTATACCTACCGTATCAACGGGATGATCCACCACCCTGGCCGGAATGATCAATACGTCATGATTGCGGGTGCAGATACAACCTCTTTCAAAATCGTCCAGATTACATTTTCCCTGCCTGACAAGATAGGCACCCAGTTTGTCAATTTGGTCCATTCCCTGTGTGGATATAGGTACATCCAGACCTGCTTTTATATCCTCAAAACTGTCTATCCCGCCCTGAAGGGCTCGGGCAGCGGCTGCAGTGGATGCAAAAAGCAGGGAATCAAGATGTTGTTCAATATCAATTGGACAATCTTTGGAAACAACACATATATAAAAGCCCAGAGAGTGCACATGAATCCTCTGCAATCTGAGCTCATGAAGCAGCCGGACAGCTCCTTCATAGAGGGCTACTATAGCATCTTCTCCCCTTTTGATTACCGAATATGCAAGTTCTTCATAACCCAATACATTCAATGCATTGGCAACTTCCACAGTATCAAGACCCAGTGAGTGGACATGATTGCGCACAATATCATTCAGAATTGCTGAGCGAATGAATTTATTCTGTATGGAAGTGAATTCCACATGTATGCAAATATCAGGATTGGCTTTTTTTAACTGGCCTATTGCCCCTACCGCACGTTCTACATAATCCCTGTAAGTCATGCCATCTTCATATTCTTCTTTTATCATCTGGTAACCGGAGAGAATAGCCCCATCGACGGTTTTGCCCATCTCGGGAAGGTGCTCATAGACCTCATCGGACATATCGATACGAATCCAGGGCGGACGTGATGAAATGATCAGGCGGTTATTACGAGGAACTATTATCCTATCCTCGGCATATTTCACAGAGAGTCCTTTATTGAATTCTATAATCCAGTTGACCTTGGCTTTATAATTGGAATTGCAGGCCTCTGCAGGAGGAAGCAATTCCATCCTGCCCTCTCTGACAAAAGGATGTAAAAGATTAGGGGAGGATACAAAGTAATCCGCCTGCTCAGGGGAAAGCCAGGGGATATAAGCAATTACCTTATTCAGGTCCATGTTGGCAAGCAGATTGGATATTATCCCGGCCTGCCCCCCCATCCTGGCTTCATCAAAAACAAGATTATCGGTCAACCATTCATGGATATCAGTTGAATAGGTGGGAATTTCCGCAGCTTTACCGTCCTTCATTGCAATCAGGAGTCGTGCAAGGAAATCTACAGGAGAATCTATCTGTCGGGGATAGGAAAATATTCTCTGCTGGACAGTATCCACATCCACTTTCCTCAGCAGGTTTTCCACATCACCGGGACCAATGTGCTTGATGGCATCCACATTACTGTTGTAGGCAACAAATATTCCGTTTACACAGTGAATATTTCGTGCAATCGACTCATAACTCTCAATGTATCTCTTATCCCACTCAGATATATCCATTCAAATTCCCCCTGAAACAATATCATGTAGTATATTCCGCATTAATACGCACATAGTCATATGTAAGATCACAACCCCAGGCAACCGCAGAAGCTTCCCCAAGTGAAAGGTCCACTGAAATTATGACAGTATCACTTTCCATTATGGATTTTAGCTGTCTGTTGGCAGAGATATCCGCCACATGACCGTGATCCACCAGAGTAACTGCATTTTTTCCATCCGAAAATTTCAGAGAGATTTTATCCTGATCAAGAGAGGCACCTGAATATCCAGCTGCGGCAACAACCCTACCCCAGTTGGGATCATGCCCGTATATTGCAGATTTTACAAGAGGTGACCGTACAATGGTTTTGGCAACCTTGCGTGCATCGGCCAGGTCAGAGGCACCGTTTACCTGTACTTCGATAAGTTTGGTAGCACCCTCCCCGTCTCGGGCAATTTTCTTTGCAAGTTCCACAAGGACATAATCAAGTCCTCTCTGGAAATTTGCTACATCAGGAGCTATTGAAGAAGCACCTGTTGCGGTTAACAGAGCCATGTCATTGGTACTGGTATCACCATCGACTACCATCATGTTAAAACTTGAATCGTTGGCTTTTACAAGACATTTTTTCAGTGTATCGGCAGAAAGAATAGCATCAGTATAGATAAAAGCAAGCATTGTTCCCATGTTGGGCTCGATCATACCGGAACCCTTTGCAATACCTCCGATACGTACACCACACTCCAGTTCTACAGCCACTTCCTTTTCCATCAGATCAGTGGTCATGATGGCTTTTGTAGCATTGCGGCATCCCTGAGGATCCGCAGAAAGTGCCCCGTAAACTTCATCCAGATGATCTTTTATCCAACCTACATCAAGAAAACGGCCAATTACACCGGTGGATGCAACTGCGATGTGGGAATCCTGAACTCCCAGTTTGCTGGCAGCAGCCTTTGCCATCTCACGGGCATCGGCCATTCCCTGTTCACCGGTGAAGGCATTAGCATTTCCGCTGTTTATAATTGTGCCTGCAATATATTTATGGTTTTCAAGATTGTCTCTGGTAAACACTACCGGCGCCGCTACAATCTTATTGCGTGTAAAAACGCCTGCGCAAGGACCCGCACCTTCAATCAGTGCAAGGCCCATGTAATCATCCTTCAAACCGGAAGCATGGACGCCACGTACCGCACATATACCGCCTTCAATTGCTCTCATGACCGCAAACCTCACAGACTACCCAGACCCCTGATGATATCTCCTCTGGTGATTATCCCTGTAAGTTTATCATTTTCAACCACCGGCAGGCGGTTTATCTTGTGTCTGGACATCAGGTGGGAAGCATCCTCAATTGAATCTTCAGGAGAGACAGTGAATACACCGGTGCGCATTATTTTGCGAACCGGCATTGAACCTACATCTGAAAGCATTTTTTTGGTATCTTCCCAGCTGATAAATTCCCGGATAGGGATTTCTATCACCTCAAAGGGACTGGGGAGCCAGAAGTCACCATGTTCGGGAGTTTCCAGCAGAGCCAGTAAGTCAACCTCTGAAAGTATACCTACAATCTTGCCGTTGTCCACTACAGGCATACCACTTATGTCATTATCCTTCAACGACCTGGCAGCATCACTCACATTGTCATCTGGGCTGCAATAAATCACATCACTGTTCATAATTTCTTTTACAAGCATAAATCAACCTCCAAATAAATCAGGGCGCAAGGCCCGCATTCCATAGACCATCGGTTTCCCTGAAACCACACATGAGATTCATGTTCTGTATAGCCTGTCCTGAAGCTCCTTTTACGAGATTATCAATTGCCGAGATAACTACAAGCCTGTTACTGTTTGCGTCAATCTCAAAACCAATATCACAGAAATTGGAACCACGTACATTACCCAGCGCAGGTATATCATCGACCATTCTTACAAAGGGACAGTCGGAGTAAAAAGAATCATATAACTGCCGGATATCTTCTTCTGAACACTCTTCATTAAGAAAGAGGTGAGCTGTAGTTAATATCCCGCGGATAGCAGGGATTATGTGGGGAGTGAAATTAACACTATCAAGGCCGCCAAGGGCATTCAATTCCTGCCAGATCTCCGCCCGGTGGCGATGGGTTGTGAGCTTGTAGGGCTGGATGTTTTCCGCCATGTTGGGGTAATGGGATGCCTGGCTTGGATTCACACCGGCGCCTGTTATGCCGGATTTGGAATCAAAAACTGCAATATCTGCAAGCCCTGCATTAACAACAGGAGCAGCTGCCAGGGTGGCTCCTGTGGGATAACAACCCGGATTGGAAACAAAGGTTTCCCCCTTTACCTCGGGATGCAGCTCCACCAAGCCAAATACTACCTTACGGGGGTCATGGTGTTTAATGCCATAGACCTTTTCAAATTCTTCCACATCCAGACGATAATCCGCACTCAAATCCACAATAAGCAGGTCACTGTCAATAAGTTGAGGTACAATATCCATAGCACTGCCATGAGGCACTGCCAGAAATACCACATCACACCTCTGCTTTACAGCAACAGGATCAAGTTCTTCAAATTCAAGATCCGTCAAACCTGCCAGATGGGCATGTTTTTTGGATACATTTTGTCCGGCAAGTTTTCTTGAAGTTGCCATTTCAAGATTTACATGGGGATGATTGAGAAGAAGGCGCATCAATTCTCCCCCAGTATAGCCGGAGGCACCGATTATGCCTGCATTAACCTTATCTTTCATGTTTTAGTGTTATGTTTTACCACTAATTAAAGTTATTACCATACAGGCAGGCAAGGGAAACAATGAATTACAAAAAAATATACCTGGCAGGCCCTCTTTTTTCCGAGGCTGAGAAGAATTTCAATGAACAACTCACAGAGAAAATCGAAAGTGCAGGATATGACGTATTCCTGCCACAGAGGGATTCAACAGATACGAAAAATATGCGCAAAGAACAGGATGCTGCAGAATTGTTCCGGAGAAATTCAGAAGCTATAGACAGAGCCGATCTTGTAATTGCTATACTGGATGGAGGCAGCGATGTGGATTCCGGTACAGCCTGGGAAATCGGCTATGCTTATGCTAAAAATATCCCGGTAATGGGGATGAGGACTGATTTTCGTACACTTGGAATCGAAGGTACGGTCAACCTGATGATAGAAAAAACCCTAATTAAACTAGTGTATTCAACCGATAAACTACTTACAGAACTTGAAAATATGAAAAGATAAGCAGTTTAGAACTGCTTTTCCACAACTTGCCCCTCAGGGGATTCTTCAGAAAAGACCTGTCCTTCAAACCAGTATACTTCAGCGCCTGTAAGCCATGCGTCCGGTGAAAGTCCGGCTTTTATGCAGGTGTGATTCAAAAAATCCACAGCATTAAATCCCTGCTCAGGGGCCACCTGTGGCAGAAGTAAACCCTGATAGAAACCCTGTTTGACTATAAGCCCATGCCTGCCTATCTCTATAAGACCGGGCAAATCTGCAGCAGCCGCATCAATCTTTTCAGGCGGGGTCAGTACAGTAACTTCGACCGTGATTACAGACATCTCCTGTAGCTTTACAGGAGGAAAACGCGGATCCCTTGTTGATGCTGAGATGGCAGAATCAACAATTGCATCCTTCAGGGATGAATCTGGATAGGGATGACCAATACAGCCTCTCAAATCTCCTTCCATGGAGAGGGTTACGAAAACGCCGCGCTCTTCTTCAAAGACCGGAGAGAGGGACATAGAATCCGGATTCAGCTTAGTACCGCTCTCAAGAAATTCAGTGATAGTATTGCGGGCAAGGTTTACCGCCATCTTGCCTTCATCCAGGCCAAGCATAATATTACCTCCACTCAATCGTGTTTAGATATTATGACAGCAGCTTTTTTAAGGGCTTCGATTGCGGGTAGGGGAGTGCCTGCAAGATAGTCGATGCATGAGCCGCCTCCTGTACTTATGTGGGATAAACTGTGATCGAACCCCATATTCCGCACCTCGGCAGAAATATGCCCGCCTCCTGCAATGGAATAATCGGCTTCTGTGGCAGCTTTTACAATCTCATAGGTCCCCAGTTCAAATCCATCCTGTTCGGAAACCCCGGCTGGTCCATTGAGAATTACAGTGCCTGCTTGACTGATTTCCCTGGAATAAGCAACAATCGTTTCAATTCCTATGTCATTGATTGGGAGTACTGAATCCCCGACTTCTTCGACCGATACTTCGATCCTGCTGCCGTTATCATTCAATGCTACATCTATGGGTAAACCCACTTTTCCGTCAAAATCGTCAAGAATTTTCTTTGCCCTGTCTATCTGTTCAAGGTAGCCCTGGGATTCAATGAAATCCTTATTTGCTTTCCCGATATCAAAACCTGATGCAGCCAGCATTACATTTGCAACAACACCTGTCACAAGTACGCGGTCAGCACCACCATTTGAAAGTACATTTTCAGCAACCTTAAGGGAATCGTCAACCTTGGCACCACCCAGTACAAAAATACAGGGTCTTCCCCCTCCCTTTATTCCCATGTCCAGAGAGGTAATCTCTTTTTCCATTAAACGGCCTGCACCACAGGGAAGGAGATGTGTAAAACCCATTAAAGAAAGATGAGAACGATGGGATACTGCAAAAGCATCATTCAAAAAGATGTCCGCAAGGGGAGCCAGATTTTTCACCATATGTGTGCTTGCATGCTCTTTGGCAGATCGTGAAATGGTTTCCTCAGAATAGAAACGTACATTTTCGAGCAAAAGCACATCCCCTTTTTCCATTGCTGCAATCCTTGAACGGGCATGAGAGCCGAAAATATCATCTACGTATTCCACTTCCCTGCCCAGATAGTGACTTAGTCTTTTTGCATGGGGTTGCATTGTTGTGAAATCACTTTTTCCCGCCCGACTTTGATGGGCAAGCAATACTACCCGTGAATCTTCAAGATCCTTTATTGTGGGAATGTGGCTGCTTATCCTCAGGTCATCCAGAATACTGCCCTCGGGGTCCATCGGGGTATTGATATCGACTCGCACCAGAATTGTTTTGTCGTCAACATCAAAATCATCAATCGTGAAATAATCCTTGTCCTGCACGGTATCCATCACCAGTCAACCTTTCCATTAACATAGGCTACTTCAGCCAAGCCCCTATATACATATCCATATTATATATGTTCTTATAAACCTGCTGAATCCAGTATAGAGTCAACATCCACATTCTCTTCAATCAGTCTAACGATTGTTTCAATCTTGGTCTTCTGCTGAATCCGGGCATGTCCGATTAGATTCTCCATTCTTTCTATCGTGGAAAGAGTGTCACCCTTTACAAGTACAACAACCACGCCTGCTTCATCAGCACTTCCAAGTACAGCTTCGCTGGGCCGGAGATTGCCCGTCAGGATCAATGCCCTTGCCCCGGCCTCTATAGCCGCCATCTGTATATCCGCGCGGTCCCCCCCAGTCACTACTACACTGTTTGGTGTGCGCCTGAAATACTTGATCGCTGAATTAACTTCCATAGCACCCACAAGATAATGTTCAACAAGTTTACCCATTTCCTGTGCACCCGTCAGGACATCCCCTCTCAAATCTTCCACAATTTCTGCTATAGAAACCGCTCCAAGTGTATGATCGCGGGGAATTACACCAAATACCTTCACCCCTTTCTTTTCAAGGAAGGGTACGACCATATCCCTTACCATTCCTAATTTGTCTTCTTCAACTTCATTGAGAATGATACCTGAAAGCATATTCCTGTCATCTATCAATTCAATGTCACAGAGAATCCGGTCCACTGCACTAACCGAATCAAAACGGGTAATCAGCAGGATCTTACTATCCAGTATGGAAGCTACCTGGGGATCTGACAAATTGTACATGGCACCACTACCGATACCTCCTTCACCCTCTATGAGAACCATATCTTTACTCCTGGAAACTTCTGAATAAGCCTGTTTCAGGGTTTCTTCCAGGTGTTTTTCCACTCCCAGCAGAGCATCATTGATAAGATTCTCGGTAAGCATAATCGGAGTGATGCAACTGCGGGGGGTCTCAAGAGACAGCAGATTCCGCATTTGTTCTGCATCCTCATCGGAGAGAACACCATCAACATCAACCAGCAGGTTACCCACCGGTTTCATGTAGCCCACACTTTTTCCACGCTCTTTAAGAATCAAGCCAAAGCCACTGCATATCGAACTTTTACCAGAATAATTTTCAGAAGAACTTACAAGTATTGAAGCCATACAAACCCTCCCTTTTATCAATTTGATTCTTTCAATGTAAGACGCATATCCATAGCAAAACAACCTTCATCTTCTGGAAGGACCATCAACGGATTTATTTCAAACTCAAGGACCTGCGGGAAATCTTCCACAAGTCTGGAAACACGCACAAGGACATCCGCCACCGCATCCACATCATATGCTTTTTCTCCCCTTACACCTGTAAGTAAAGGATAGGAACGGATGGAAGAAATCATTGAGTGAGCATCCTTTTCATTGAGTGGGGCAAGCCTGAAAGATACATCTTTAAGGACCTCTACATATGTCCCACCCAGCCCGAACATAAGAAGCGGGCCGAACTGCACATCCCTGTTCATACCGATTATCACTTCCCGGCCACCTTCAATCATTCTCTGCAATTGTACACCTGTAATTCTTGCAGAAGGCATGTAGCGACCTACATCCGACATCATTGTATGATAGGCACGCCTGACATCATCTTTATTCATCAGTGAAAGCCGGATACCTCCAACATCGGTCTTGTGTGAAATGTCAGGAGACAGGACTTTCATAACTACAGGGTAACCAATCCTTTCACTTTCCTCCACCGCTTCTTCCACAGTGGAAGCCTTCCCGGTTTCCACAACTGGAATACCATAAGCTTTCAGAAGATCAAATGATTCAAGCCCCAGGATTTTTTTATCCTTTGCTGCTGCTTCATCGAGCAGTGCAGATGCCATTTTCCTGTCCGAATGAACCGGTTTGGGTAAAGGATAAGTTAAACTTCGCCTTTCCCCATAATCACACAGGGCACCCATACTGGCAACTGCTCTTTCAGGGAAGGTGTAATTGGGTACTCCCCCTGCTACAAGAATTGAATTGCCTTCCATAACCCGTGTACCTCCTACAAAACTGCAAAGTACCGGTTTATCAGAATTTTCCATTTTTTGAATTACAATCCTGGCGATGCTTGTCACATCAGTCATAGCCTGGGGAGAAGTCAACAGGATTACACCATCCACATTTGGATCTTTTAACACAATTTCAAGGGCATCACCGTAGAGTTTTGCACTTGCATCCCCCAATACATCCACAGGATTGTAGAAACTGGCAGCATCCGGCAGAAACTCACGTAAGCCTTCAATTGTTTCACCAGATAAAGAAGCCAGCTCCAGACCTTCATAATAACATGCATCCGCCGTGAGAATACCCAGACCACCTGCGTTTGTGAGTATGGCAATTCGCCTGCCTGCAGGGATTGGCTGGGTTGAAAATGCCCTTATGTAATCCAGCATATCTTCCAGCGTATCCGCACGAATCACACCGGCTTTATCAAAAGCGGCATTATAGGCCTGATCAGAGCCGGCAAGAGTACCTGTATGGGATGATACTGCCCGGGAACCGGCAGCTGTACGTCCTGATTTGACCAAAACCACAGGTTTTTTCCTGGAAACATCCCTGGCAATTTCAATGAATTGTGACCCATTTTTGATACCTTCCAGATAGGCTGCAATAACCGAGGTCGACGGATCGTCCCGGAATTCGGCCAGAAATTCGTTTTCCCCCAGATCAGCCTTATTCCCAAGGCTTACAAATTTGGAAAACCCCATTCCATTGGCTTCTGCCCAATCAAGGGTAGAAGTACATATGGCACCGGACTGTGACATCATTGCAATATTGCCCTCATATGCCATCGATGCAGCAAAAGAGGCGTTCAGACCTGCAACCGGGTCCATGATTCCCAGACAGTTGGGACCTACCATGTGCATTCCGTATTCCTTACAAATCTCCAGGGACCTGCGTTCAAGTTTAGCTCCCTCAATACCTGCCTCCTTGAACCCCGCAGAGATTACCACCACGTATTTCACACCTGCCTTTCCACATTCTTCCAGTGTAGGAGGCACTACTTTTGCAGGTACGACTACAACAGCAAGGTCCACTTCATCGGCCACATCAAGGATGGAAGCATAGCATGTAAGGCCCTCTATCATTTCCTCACCGGGATTGACAGGGTAGATATTTCCTCTGAAATCCTTTACAAGGTTGGAAAGGACAGCATTTCCCACTTTACCCTTTTTCCTTGATGCACCGATCACAGCCACTGAATCAGGATTAAAAAGACTGGATAACATGATTATTCCCGGCTCCCTCTTTACAATAAGGAGAAGGGCCTATGATTAATAAATTTATACCAAAGTCACCCAAAAGCTAATATCAACATAAACCTATACGAGCAGTCAGGTGATCTTATGAAAATTCTGGGCATATCAGGCAGTCCTAAAAAGAACGGAAACAGTGAACAAATGATAAACAGAGTCCTCGCCATGGCTGAAAAAAGAGAATTTAACACTGAGAAGGTATTCCTCTCAGGGATGGAAGTCAAACCCTGTATTGCATGCGGCAATTGCAGGGAAAGCGAGGAATGTCCTATCAATGACGATATGGAAAAGATCTATCCAAAACTGGATGAAGCGGATGCAATTATCGTGGCTTCCCCGGTCTATTTCGGAAGTCCCACTGCCCAGCTGAAGGCCCTATTTGACAGAAGCGTCCTGCTCAGGAGACATAATTTCAAGCTCAGCGATAAGATTGGTGCAGGTATTGCTATTGGTGGCTCCAGAAATGGGGGACAGGAAAAGACCATACAGGTAATCCAGGACTGGATGCATATTCATGGAATGGTTGTTGTGGGAGATGGCGGACATTTCGGCGGCATTGTCAAGAAGCCATTCAGCGAGGATGAGACAGGCACCAAGACACTGGACGATACTATTGAAAAGGTGTGTGACTTACTCGAAATGATGAAGAAAACATAAATAAGGAGTCCTTTCCTTATTACTTTCTTATTTATGAAGGCGACCTTTTTTGAATAACCTCAAAAACGAGTTACAGGATCGGTATTATACCGAAGGGTTCATTTCTAATTTCCTTGCCATAATAATAGGAATAATAACAGCCCTGGTTTTTGTGGCCTATGATCAGGTTACCTATTACTTTACAACCCTTTTTTTCAACACTCCGAATAATAGCCTGCCCATATATATCATCCTCCTCCCTGCTGCCGGAGGATTATGCGTTGGCCTTATATCCTATAAATTTATGAAAAAAAGTAGGTGTGGAGTTGCAGAGATTGTAGAGGCAACAGCTCTTCAGGGAGGGAAGATAAAGAGCAAATTTGCTTTTTATGAAGTATTCCTTTCAATGATCTCAATATGCACAGGAGGATCGGTGGGCAAAGAAGCTCCCGGTATACTTGCGGGAACCGGAGTAGGAGCTACGGTCGCCAACCTGCTGAAAAGTCCGGACAACCGTTTCAGGACATTGATTGCCTGTGGGGCTTCTGGAGGAATTGCAGCGGCATTTCATGCCCCTCTTGCTGGAGTGGTTTTTGTAGTAGAGGTAATTCTCGGAGAATTACAGACCAGGACACTTATACCGGTAGTTCTTTCTTCAGTATTTTCTACTCTTGTAACTGACATCATTTTTGGAATTCAGCCCATACAGGTTTCCTACTACGGGATGGAGAGCCCGTTCCGCGAGCCAGTACTCTACATTATTATGGGTCTACTTGCAGGCATTGTGGCTGCAATATTCATAAAGTGTACATATCTCACCCAGGATTCCTTTGAAAAACTCCCGATAAAACCCTATTTAAAACCAGCCCTTGGCGGACTTGTTGTCGGATGTATCGGTTATTTCTATCCCCAGATATTCGGAATCGGTTACGATGTCATCAAACAATCCCTCAACAACGAACTTGCCATGCAAATGTTGTTGATATTGCTTGTCCTGAAAATAGTGGCATTTGCCTTCACTGTTGGTTCAGGGGGTTCAGGGGGAGCGATCGTACCAGCCCTTTTTGCGGGTTCCATGCTGGGAGGGGGTTTTGGAAAACTGGTGAATTATATTTTTCCTCTGTCCACAGCACCTGCGGGAGCATATGCCCTTGTAGGGATGGGGGCAGTTTTTGCGGGAGTTGTACATGCACCCCTGACTGCCATGCTTATCCTTTTTGAATTGACCCGTGATTACAGCCTTATCCTGCCCCTTATGTTGACCTGTGTAATCAGCAATGTAATATCAACTCACCTTCATGAAGAGTCGATATATACAGAATTGCTCAGGAGAAGAGGACACGTTATCAGAGCCGGTACCGAGGTAAATGTGATGGAATCGCTAACTGTAAGGGATAATATGGTAAGAGATGTTTTATTTCTTAATGTAAAAGACACAGCTGCCAATCTTCTTAATCTGATGCATAAAAGCAAACATGCAGGTTTTCCTGTACTTGACAATCAGGGAAAACTTGCAGGAATTGTTACCCTCCATGATATGCGCGACAAAGTAAAGCAAGGAGAACTGGAAAAACCGATCACCCAAATAATGAGTAAAAATGTTGTTACTGCGTATCCTGATGAATCCCTTGATATCGTACTCAAAAGACTGGCAGCCCATGATGTGGGCAGATTACCTGTTGTCTCCCGAAAGGACAGAATTACCCTGATAGGAATAATAACCCGCAGTGATATCGTGAAATCCTATGACCGGGAGATCGTTAAAAGAATGCAAACAGGTGAAAATGATAATCTTAAACCGGATGGCCGATAAAGTAACCCGGGGTTGCTTCATCTATCTTCAGCCTGCAACGTTGACCGGGACTAAATTCACCTGATTCAGGGATCACAACAGGTTTATAAGAAGCAGTGCGGGACATCAATCCTTTTACCTTTGCCTGTTGTGAGATGAATACATCAACTTCTTTTCCTACCATATCTTCCTTTTTTCCGAGTTTGATTTGATTACAGAGCCGATGGAGTTTGCCCGAGCGCTCCACAACAATACGTGTATCTATATTTCTGAATTGCAATGCTTCAGTGTGCGGTCTGGGTGTGTAACGTGAAATATTTACCTTATCGGGGCGATAGGTTCGAATCCAGTCCAGTGTAAGTTCGAAATCCTCTTCATCCTCCCCCGGAAAACCCACAATAATATCTGTGAAAAGGGTACTTTCAGGAAATGTATCCCTGAATTTTTCGACGATGAAATTTGCCTGTTCCATTGTATGTTTGCGCCTCATCTTCTCAAGCACTTTGTCCGACGCTGACTGGATGGGCAGGTGTAAAACTTTGTAGACCTTTTCACTGGAATAAGCCTGTAACAACTCATCCAGTATCCCGAGAGTGGAAGTCGGATTCATCATACCCACACGTAGCCTGAAATCTCCGGGAATTGCAGTAATCCTCTCAAGCAGGGCAGGCAAATTAATTCCTTTATCCAAACCATACTGAGCATTGTCCTGAGATGTTAGCCAGATCTCACTGCAGCCCTCGTAAACAGCCTGCTCGATGTCTGTAACGATTGAATCGGCATCAAAGGAGTAAAGGGGACCCCTGGCAAGTGTAACAATACAATAGGAACAACGGTTATTGCAACCCTGTGATATCTGGCAGATATGGATATTCGGACTCGACCTGTTGCGGGGTACATTGAGTAAACCTTCAGGAGAATCATCAAAGACACTCATGGGCCTCAGTGAAAGTCCCCCCAGCCTTTCATGAACCCGGTTGAGAATTACTCCGAGCTTAAGAAGGGAATTCATGCCCAGGACATGAACCTCGGGATTATTTTCTAATATTTCGTCCATTTGGACCTGAGGCATGCAACCTGTAACAATTACTTCCCTGCCCTGAAGGCCCCATTCCTTGATCTTGTGCAATATCTTCTGCTCTGTAGTATCCTTGACTGTACAGGTGTTGCATATGATCACATCAGCTTCTCTTTCAGATACAAGCCTGTGGCCCAGCTCCACCGCTTTAGCCTCAAGGATCTCGGAAGAGGACTGGTTGGCCGTACAGCCAAAGGTTGCTATATGTATATTTAACAGAACAAAATCTCCATATTATAGCCTGAGAGGCGTATTTTCCTTATCATGTATATAAACAGAATCTGAAAATTTGACAACACCGGAACTACCCATTGATATACTATGTACCCTTGCGTCCCCATAACCAAAAAGGTTGGTGCCTTTGAGGAAATGCCCGGAGGTCACACCAGTTGCAGCAAAGATTACATCTTTACCGGGTACAAGTTTTTCAGTGTCAAGAACATCATTCATGTTGTCTTCGTTTATGCCCATCTTTTTAAGCCGGGGCATCTTTTCCTCTACCTCCCGTGCAATTACATCATCGGGTTTGCGATTGGCAACTGAAGGTAAAACCAGGCGTGCAAGCACCTTACCACCCAGGATCTTCATTGCAGAGGCTGTAAGTACAGCTTCGCCCGAGCCACCCGAACCCATTACCACATGGATACCTGAGCCACGTATAGCCGTTGATACGCCGGGCATAAGATCACCGTCGGAAACCAGATTTACCCTGGCACCGGTTTTCCGGATTTCCTCGATTTTATCCTTATGACGCTCACGGTCCAGAATCACAACCACAAGTTCCTCTACACTGCGGTTTAAAGCACGGGCCACTATCTCAAGATTGTCAATTACCGGGGCGTCCAGATCAATTTCTTCCCCGGGATGTTCGCGTTCATACTTTACGACTTGTGGACCTACCACGATTTTATCCATATAGACATCTGGACCGTGGAACAAACCATCGGGTTCGGACATGGCCATAACTGAGATGGAACCCGGTACACCGTCTGCACATAGATTGGTACCCTCCAGCGGATCAACTGCAATATTTACCTTAAGGTCACCTTTACCTGTACCGACTTCTTCACCAATATAGAGCATTGGTGCTTCATCCCTTTCACCTTCACCGATCTGGATGACACCACTGATATCCAGGCAATTAAGCATCCTGCGCATTGCTTCCACCGATACCTGATCGGCATAATTCTTGTCACCCCTGCCTATCTGATGGGCAGCAGCAATAGCAGCAGCTTCTGTGACATGGATCAGTTTGGGGAGTAAGGCACTTTCTATCGGACCGGCATTTTTCATAATATTCTCTGCAGTCTTCGGGTGTGGCATTAATAATCCTCTCATTTGATAGATATATAGATGAATAATCTGTATGTACTTATTAATAAGTTTACCAATGGACTTATTTCAGGATGTCCACCAGTGACACTCGCTCCAGCACGATGTCAGGTATCCGCGATACACCGATTGCATCTGTCTCTGCAGAACCGATTCTGAAATGAGCCCTTACAGCCTCTTCCTTTTGGACTGAATAACCGACCACTTCAATCCTGGAGACCATTGAATCAAGTGCAGGTAAAACAGCATCTACATTATTTTTTTCACCCAGGACAAGAAAAACAACAGAAATATCCCCTTCCTTCATACCCATAGAAAAAGCTTCAACAATCTGTCGTTTTCCGGAAGCATACCGGAGAATTTCAACCCCCAGGTCCCGGGCCACATTGCTGCCGGAATCGAATGCTTTTCTGGCTTTTTTTATTGCAAGTTCGATATGGGCCCTACCTGCTATTTTGCCTGCATCCATTGCCTGTATGGTAACATCATGTTCATCTGCAATATCATTCAGTTTTTGCAAAAAAGCATTCAAGTCATCAACAAAAAGAGTACCCTGAACAGTCTTCCAGTACATGGTGGATAGGTGGGGCTTCCCTACAATAAAGATAACGGTGGTCTTTCAACAGATTTAATAACAATTACATAATAGAAGGGGTCAGGCGCCATTTCCGAGTACTTTATTTATATTGGAATTGATTAGGTTATAAGATTCACCCTATTAAAACTTTAAAACTATCAGGAGAACTCCAATGTACTATTTAAAATGCATCGAATGCGGTAAGGAATATCCTAAAACAGAGGTCCTGTATACCTGTGAATGCGGCGGTTTGCTTGATGTAATTTATGATTATTCTCAGATTGATATTAAAAGGGAAGATTTAGAGGGAATTGCACTTTCTGTATGGAAATATGCAAAACTTCTTCCTGTTGACAGAAAACCTATAACAATACAGGAAGGTGGCACACCTCTCTATAAATGTGACAGGTTAGCCGAAAAGATTGGTGTCAGGGAACTATATGTCAAACATGAAGGCATGAATCCTACCGGTTCCTTCAAGGACAGAGGTATGACCGTAGGTGTCAGCAAAGCCCTGGAATTAGGGATGAAAACAATTGCCTGTGCATCTACAGGTAATACTTCCGCAGCCCTTTCCATCTACGGTGCAAAAGCGGCAGTTCCTGCTGTTGTACTGTTACCGGAAGGGAAAGTTGCACTGGGCAAGGTTGCGCAGGCCCTGATGCATGGCGCAAAGGTGCTTAGCATACGCGGCAATTTCGATGATGCTCTGGAACTTGTAAGAGAACTCTGCGATGAGGAAAAGATCTACCTTTTAAACTCCATTAATCCCTACAGGCTGGAAGGACAGAAAACAATAGGTTTTGAAATCGCAGACCAGCTGGATTTCCAAATGCCTGACCGGCTGGTACTTCCGGTAGGTAATGCAGGCAACATTACTGCCATCCATAAAGGCTTCAAAGAATTCAAGAAACTGGGAATTACAGATAAAGTCCCACAGATGATGGGAATACAGACTGAAGGTTCTTGCCCAATAGTAAAAGCCGTAAGGGAAGGAAAAACTGATATTACCCCTGAAAAGAATCCCGAAACTATCGCAACAGCAATCCGGATAGGGAATCCGGTTAATGCCAGAAAGGCCCTTATAGCAATTTCCGAATCAAATGGTGGTGCGGAAAGTGTTACTGACGATGAATTGGTGGAAGCCCAGATAGACCTGGCACAACTTGAAGGAATCGGCGTTGAACCTGCAAGTGCCACCTCTGTTGCCGGTCTGAAAAAACTTGTAGAGACCGGAGTAATAGGTGCAAATGAATCCGTGGTCTGCGTGACTACAGGACATCTTCTCAAGGACCCGGAAGAAGTAATATCCGTTGCACCAAAACCCATTGTAGTTGATGCCACAATGGAGGCTATCAGAAAGGTCCTGTACTGAGGGGAAATGAATATGGAGCAGAACTACAAACCTGCCATCATTGAAAAAAAGTGGCAAAATATATGGTCTCAGGACAAAGTTTTCGAGGCCGAACCTGACAGCCGGAATAAATATTTCATAACTGTTCCCTACCCATATCTCAATGGGAATCTGCATGCAGGCCATACCAGGACATTCACCATCGGGGACGTTATTGCAAGGCACAAGAGGATGCAGGGATACAATGTACTCTACCCGATGGGATTCCACGTAACCGGTACGCCCATTGTAGGACTTGCTGAACTAATCGCCAACAGGGAACCCCAGACGATGGAAGTCTATTCTAAGTTCCATGGCATTCCGAAGAATATCCTTGAAGGACTTGATTCTCCGGAAAAAATCGTGGAATATTTCAGTGTGGAAGCAGAAAAAGCCATGCGATCCATTGGATATTCCATTGATTGGAGAAGAAAGTTCACCACGACCGATGAAACATATAAAAAATTCATCGAATGGCAATACAATCTGCTTTACGAAAAGGGACTGATTGTAAAAGGTTCACACCCTGTCAAATGGTGCCCCAATGATGACAATCCTGTGGAAGACCATGACATCCTCAGGGGAGAAGAAGCCACTATCGTGGATTATACCCTGATCAAATTCACCTACGATGGCATGGTATTACCCTGTGCTACCCTGCGGCCGGAAACCACATTCGGGGTCACCAACCTCTGGATAAACCCTGATGTGGAATATGTCAAGGCGAAAGTGAAAACCGACGAGTATGAAGAGACCTGGATTGTAAGTGAAGAAGCATACAACAAACTTACCTACACAGATCGTAGAGTCGAACTCATAGGGAAAATAAGTGGCCTGGACATCATCGGAATAAAGGCCAAAAACCCATTGACAGACTCGGAAGTCATCACCCTTCCGGCATCTTTTGTCAGGGGAGGGAACGGAAGCGGAGTTGTTATGAGTGTGCCCGCACATGCACCTTATGATTATCTGGCCCTGAAGGACCTTTATGATAGAGACCTTTCAGAATACGGTATTACAGAAAATCTCCAGAACATCCAGCTCATACCCCTTATCGATGTTCCTGAATACGGAGAGTATCCGGCAGTTGAAGCGGTGGAGGAATTTGGAGTACAGGACCAGGATGATCCAAAAGCCGAATCTGCAACAAAAATGGTCTATCGGCGGGAATTCCACGGAGGTACCCTGAAAGAAAATACCGGGAAATATGCAGGCATGAAGGTCTCAAAGATAAAAGATCTTCTTACACAGGATTTGATCGATGAGAAAATCGGCGAGATATTCTATGAATTCAGTGAACCTGTGGTCTGCCGGTGTGGAACCCCATGTGTAGTAAACATGGTTAAGGGCCAGTGGTTCCTCAATTATTCCAATCCGGAATGGAAGGATAAAGTATACCGCTGCATAGAAAATATGGATATAATCCCCGAAGAACTGAGGGTGGAGTTCAATAATAAAGTTGACTGGCTTAAAGACAAAGCCTGCGCCCGTAAAAAAGGCCTCGGAACACGCCTGCCCTTTGATAAGGACTGGTTGATCGAATCCCTGGGAGATTCCACGGTATACATGTCCTACTACATAGTTGCAAAGTTTCTCTCTGAAGATATTAAGACCGAGCAACTGGTGCCCGAACTCTTTGATTATGTGCTTCTTGGAAAGGGAAGGGTGCAGGATGCAGCAGAAAAAAGTGGAATTGATATCTCTGTAATTGAAAGCATGCGAAAGGATTTCAATTACTGGTATCCCGTCAATCTCAGATCCTCAGGAAAAGACCTGATACCCAACCACCTCCTGTTCTTCCTTTTCCATCATGTTGCGATATTCAAAGAAGAGAACTGGCCTCGTGCCATTGCAATCAATGGTTTTGTATCTCTAGAAGGACAGAAAATGAGTAAGTCCAAGGGACCACTGCTAACACTCAGTGAGGCAGTGAAAGATTATGGTGCGGATATTTCCAGGATGTATATCCTGTCCAGTGCCGAACAGACACAGGATGCAGACTGGAAGAACAGTGGCATCGAGTCCGCCAGGAGACAGGTCGACAGGTTCTACCATTTTGCAAAAGATACTATCGATACCAAATGTACCTCTGGAACCTACAGGGAAAAACAATTGATAGACAGGTGGATACAGAGCCGCTTGCAGCAGCGTATCAGTGAAACAAACGAGGCCCTTAAAGGTATACGCACCCGGCAGGCCCTACAGAATTCTTTCTTCCTGCTTCTTAATGATGTGAAATGGTATCAGAGAAGAGGAGGAAAGACCCTCCAGTATGATATACTCGATACATGGGTGCGCCTGATGGCACCTTTCACTCCCCACATATGTGAGGAAATCTGGAGTGAAATGGAAGAAACGCAAGGTTATGTGTCCCTGCAAAAATATCCTGAGTATGACCCACAACTTATCGACAGGGATGCCGAAGCCGGCGAAGAGCTGATCAGCAACACTTTTTCAGATGTTGAGGAAATAATAAAAGTCACCGGTATAAAGCCGCAAAAACTTGTCCTCTATACAGCCTCCCAATGGAAATCAGAAGCTTTTAAGCAGGCTCTTGAACTCCAGCAACAGGGAAATCTCAACCCGGGAATTCTCATAAAGAATCTCATGCAGGATCCCGAAATGAGACCTTACGGTAAAGAAATACCCAAGTTTGCAAAGAAAGTTGTTGATGACATAAAGGCCATGAAAGAAGAGAAATTCGAGATGGTATACGGTTTCAACCTGGACGAAAAAGAAACGCTGCAAGAAGCAATAAGTTTCTTTGAAAAGGAAATTGGTTGTGAAGTGCAGATAGCCAGGGAAGGTGAAGAGACGTATGATCCCGAAAAGAAAGCCCGCTTTGCAGCACCAATGAGACCGGCTATTTATATTGAATGAAGGGGATTATACCTTTCTTTTTTACCTTTTTTTTAAGTTGCCAGTTTTGTTTGTTTAGTCTTGGGTACAAGGCCTTCCAGATTCATAAGCGCCTTGAGCACCGGCAGGAGGACTATACCTACATACCGGAGATTATCATTATCTTTCCCGCTTATTTCATAAGCAGGGTCAACCGAGGGAATGGATATCCGGGTAATAGAATTGCGCAGGATCTTGATGTCTTTTTCAGGTATTTCTATGATAGGATTGCCCTTTTGCACTGCATCCATGATCGTATTTTCATGAAAACCCATCGATTTTAACTCTGCCCTGAAAACCGGCCTTTCCAACAGAGAAGAAAATACATAGATTGCTACATAGATGCGTTTGGATGCAGGAACATCCTTCAGATGATGACCTATAAGAGAATAAATATTATCTTCTTCTTTCTCAGCATTATCTGGAAGTTTATAGGTCTTTGATGGAGGCACCTCTATTTCATCAAGTTTTTTCAGATCTCTCAGTGCCCTCAAATAACCGGTCATGATCAAACGATGCTCATCAATACCTTCTGATTTGAGGTCTCTCGTGATGCCACTGATCGAAAGCTGTCGGTTATCAAGCAACCTGAATATTTTAGAATACAGTGCCTCTGTCATAATACCTGAACAGTATTGTTAACAGGATTGAATAAATGTAACGGTATAAATGTACAAGGAAAAAACTGCGATAAGTATCAACACAAATACTACAACACATTTATTAATCTTAAGACCATATTAGTATAGCTGTATTAACCTTTTCTAAATCGAATCAATTACCTACATATGAGGTTTTGTGATGCCCAGGAGAACCCGAATAATAAACGACCCATCTGAAATGGTACCCCTCCTACAAACATTCAGATCAAAGGAGCATAAACATGTCTTTAACGCACTCAGTTCAGAGTGGATGACAAAAGGCCAGCTTGACGAAAAAATGGGAATTGACACAGAGGAAAGTATCGATATACTCCAGAAATGCGGGTTACTGGAAAGCCAGTGGCGCATGCCCAAACCTGGAAAAAAACCGGATAAGGAATATCACTCATCGTATTCAAAAGTACAGGCGAATTTCCAGTGTTCTTTTGACGACCTCAGTGAAATAATTACTTTAACATTCACTCCTTACGAAGAGATAAAAGATCTGATAGGAGAACTTGAAAAGGAAGTAGAAAGTGGCAACCATTCTATGAGTGCTCTTACACGTAAGCTCAACAGAAGTGCATTATACATAAGATCCCTTGCAAGAAGAGCAAATGGGTTAACGGTTATGGGCCAGAGATTGAAAATAAATGAGGAAAAGAAATGATTGACATTCTCCAGAGTAAAAGCGGCATTACCAAATTCCAGATACTTATCGAAGTTGCCGCCCATCAACCCAATGTCAGACAGAAAGAAATAGCAGAGAAAGTCGGAGTAACCCCCCAGGCAGTTTCAGAATATATCAAGGAACTTACATCTGAAGGATATATTTATTCTGATGGGAGGGTACGTTACAGAATTACAAAAAATGGAGTAGAATGGGTCCTGGAAAATGCTGCTGACATGAAAAGATATGCCAAATTCGTAATGAGTGATATCATAAGCCATGTATCTACCTGGACTGCTATTGCCGATGAAAATCTGGATAAAGGCGAAGAGGTCTATCTTCATATGAGAAACGGTCTGCTATATGTTGACACTAAAGAAGAAGCAGATGCCCGGGGTGTCACCGTATCTGATGCAGAAGAAGGAGAAGATGTAGGTGTCACCAACCTTACCGGGATGATCGATCTGGAAACGGCAAGTATTACAGTCTGCAAGATTCCCCGCAGCGAAAGACAGGGGTCCAGAAATGTAGATTTGGGACGATTGAAAAAACTCACCGAATCAAAGGACTATATAGCGGTGATTGGAGTTGAATCGCTCGTGGCACTCAAAAAAATTGGAAGTCAACCCGATGTTATGTATGGGGCCAAGGAATCGGTCGTAGAAGCTGCATTCCATGGGCTTTCATCCCTTGTGCTTGCAATCGATGAGCAGGTCCCGACTATAATGAGTAAACTTGAAATGGAAAACCTGGAATACGAACTTGTAGACCTGAGTCTCCATTAAGGTAAAAACATGAAGATACTAGTTATTTCAGATACACATCTCAAAAGTGGAGAATTTCCTCCTGATTTGAAAACCCTGATTGACAGATATGACATGGTAATACATGCAGGGGATTTTACTACACTAGAATGTTATAAGGCTTTCAACGATACAGGGAAACTCAAATCAGTATATGGAAATTCTGATACATACGAGTTAAAAGAGATTCTTCCCGAAACCCTGCAACTTGACATTGACGGCATAAGGGTCGGCGTGGTCCACGAAGCCGCCCTATCAATAAACGATACAACTGCCCTGCGCTACAAAGCCCTTGAAATGGGTGTTAATGTGCTTATATTCGGCCATATTCACAGCCCAATCCTGGAAAAAACAGATGTACTGGTATTGTGTCCCGGCTCTCCGACATCGCCCCGCATGTCAGACCCTATGGCCGCCGAACTAAATATTGAAAACGGTGAAGTAAAAGCAAGATTTATAGAAATTAAAGGAAAGTCCTGTGGATTTGTCGGATTTTCAAGAGAACTAGAAAAAGCGGACAATTAATCCGTTTCCTTTTTCCCATCAATCGTTTCTATTTTAAATATAACTCCAAGCCCATTGAGGCTCAGGTGTACTTTATCCCCAAACTGGAGGATTTCCTCAACATGAACATTATTGCCCCATTCATAGACATAGTCATAATATCCCTGAATTGGTTTAAACCCCAGAGACAGAAGGCGACGGTTAACTTCAGAGGGACTGGCACCTTCACTGTTAAACCACACCAGCAGATAAGTTTTCACAAATATCACCCGAATAAAAATAGATTTACTCATTTATTATACTTATGCAAAAAAAGGTGTGCATAAAGCACACATCAAATCTGTTCTTTCAGGGATTTCAAAGCATCCAGTACCATGGATGAATAACTTCCCTTATCGGTGTTGTAATGTTCTTTAGCACGAGTCACATATGTATCCGAACCATCCAGATCATTTAATCTGTTAATTGTCTGAATAGCAGTATCAACAACCCACATATCCCGTGTGTTACCATCAACTATGCTTATGGATTCAGGTCTTATGGAAGTAATAGTGTCCCCATCAGGAGTCTCATAAACACTGGGTTTGCCTGCAACAGCTACAAATGCGGGAGTTTCACATTCTGACAACAGTTGTGCTGCTTCCGGTTGATACTGACCTGCATATATTGTGAAGGTACCTGTAGGATCTGTAACCCGACCTCTCCAGTATTCCGCTTCATTGCCTATATTTTCCTTCTCGATAAGAGTCCCTACAATAAAAAGGCGATTTACCCTGGCCCCGGTTGGTGTTAACAGATACTGAGGAGAATAAACATCGTCACCTTCCCTGAATGAGAGATCCGAATTCCTAAACTCTTTTGCAAACATTCTTTTTGCTACTTCACGTACATAGGTAGACATTCAGGCCACCTCCAGATCTGCAATAAGCTCATCAACCTTTTCCATATCAACAGTGGATAATGGTTCAATGGATTTTGCTATTAAGTAACGATCAGCAAGCGATCCTTCCACACAATAATATTTTCCCACAAGGTCCTCACGCATTTTACTTACCACTACCGTTTGATCAAGGGCATCTGCTGCAAGATTAATTGCTTCCTCAAGAGTGATACCGGTCAATTCTTCGGTAATTTCCCTGTTCAGAAGAACATCCTGCACAGTTTCCCCATTATCAAGCACAGCTTTGATACGCAGGTCATAATTCCCATCAACCTTACCGTGCTCCATACAGGCTCCTTTTGTAAGTGCCCGGTTACATTCAGGACAGCGCTTAATAAGACCGGACCCATCCTGGATATCAATCATTGCACCCTGGAAACTATTAGCTCCCACTTCTATTTCTTCAGAGAGAGGTTCAATTGTAGTAGTACGGTTGAGAATTACCTCATAGCTTCCATTCCACTCATTGACAACAATGTTATTGAAACGATAAACATGTCCTTCTTCTACATCAGGCAGATCATCACGAGACCATTTGACGAATTTGATAGTACCGGATTCATCCCCAAGAATGCCAACCTGGGATATTGCATCATTTGAATTGTCCCATAATTGGACAACCTTGGCTTCAATGTTGGCCCACATGTTTTCCTGACGTAATTCTGAAAGTAAACGGTCTTCAGCCGACCCCTGGGGCTGGAAGGAGGTATCAATATCTTCTTCCAGAGGCTCAATGTTACTGGTGCGGTTTAGGGTAACTTCATACTTACCATTCCATTCATTGACAACCACGTTACTGAAAAGGTAAGATTTACCTTCTTCTACATCAGGCAGATCATCACGAGACCATTTGATGAATTTGATAGTACCGGATTCATCCCCAAGAATGCCAACCTGGGAAATTGCTTCATTGGAATTGTCCCATAACTGAACAACTTTGGCTTCAATGTTGGCCCACATATTTTCCTGATTCAGATCTGATACCTGACATTCTTCAGAAGCACCAGCCGAAGTTGAACCTGCATCAATATCTGTTGCAAGCGGTTCTATAGAACTGGTACGATTCAGGGTTAATTCCAGCTTACCATTCCATTCATTAACAACCACATTACTAAAACGGTATGATTTACCTTCTTCAACGTCAGGAAGATTATCCCTGGACCATTTGATAAATTTTATTCGACCTGTAGAGTCGCCTACGAGACCTACCTGGGAAATTGAACTGTTTGAATTATCCCATAATTGTAGTACTTTAATGTCGACATTTACCCATTGGTCTGCTTTCACATCCGCAATATTAGACATTGTTGCGGGTTTTGATTGGTTGAAAAATTCATTCTTGTTGACATTATACTGCTTAAGTAAAACATTTACAGTATTTTTTCGTGCCTCATTGGCAGGAACTTTGAACTTGTTAACAAGTTTATCTAGCCGTTCTTCAATCTCTTCCAGAGGAACTTCTATTCCCATATCCTTAAATTGGGTCTGTATACTCTTTGCAATATCTTCCATAAAATCACCTTGACCTCTTGTTTTTAATTCTAGAGAGGCAAAGACGAATATGGCGTTTGGGTATATATAGATGTTTGAAGTGGACTGAAAGTAATCAACGCTCAAAAAGGTCTGCAACCTTCTGTGCTGAATCGCCTTCACCAATTATAGTTACAATATCGTCATATTCAAGCACGACACTTCCATTGGCAATAAAGGATTTCTCACCTCTTCTAACCATAAGCAGAAGACTGCTTTCAGGCAAGTTAAGTTCCCTTATAGCTTTGCCTACAACTTTGGGATTACTTACATGTGCCTCTATGATGGCGGCCCCTTCCTCTACTTCACACATGGAGAACATATGAGGATGGCCGACCATATTATCCAGCACAAGAGCAGTTGTCATTGCAGGACTCATTGCTCTTATTTCAAGGTCCCAGAAAGCATGAAGATTTTCAATATTATTTACACGTGCAACGATCTGGTCCTTATCAAAACTAAATTTGGTCTTGGCAATCTGGCAAATCAAAAGATTAGTATTGTCCTCATCAGTAGTTGCAACCACATATTTAGCATGATCAATTCCTGCTTCCTTAAGGACATTAATATCTTCCGCATCACCATGCACAACTCTTATATCAGATTTCATCAATTTCTGGCAATTTTCTTCGGAAGGGTCTACAACCACTACATTTTCCCCTCTCTTTTCAAAACGCTCGGCGAGAATCTGTCCAACCTCACCGCCACCTACAACAAGTATCTCCATTGGAATCACTCCTAAGAACTTAGCTACACGATTGGCAAGGGAACCGGTCATTAAAACCGTAATGATGATGGTAATAAATATAAGTCCTACAAGGGCATCACCGCCTACCATCCCCATTGAATTTAACTTTACTGCAAAATAGGTTGCAATCGAAGCTGGAACCACGCCCCTTGGACCAACAAAGGAAACGAATAATTTCTCATTCCGATTAAAAGATGTACCCCTGGTAGAAAGAAATACAGAAATTGGCCTGGCTACAAAAATCAAAACCATTACAACCGCTACACCCACAAACCCTATCTGTATAATATAATCAAAACGCAATAATGCTGCAAGTAACAGGAAGATCAAAGACAACATCATCAATACAAGATCAGCCTTGAACTCTTTTAGTGCAGACTTATAGGGAACTTTGGATGAACCTACCATAATACCAAATATTGCAACGGCAAGAATTCCCGATTCATTGGCAAAAGATTCAGCAATCACAAAGGTGGCAATCACCATTGTAAAGGTAATGAACCGTACGGTTTGTTCAGTAAGAAGCATTTTGCCAAGGATATTTCGCAGCAAAAAGCCACTGGCCAGCCCTAAAATCAGTCCCATTCCTATTCGTTGTATGAGAAAACTGACAAGTTCCAAGCCGGAAAGAGGTGAGACAATCAATTCAAAAATAAGTGCCGCCAATATGACACTTGCAGCATCATTGAGAACACCTTCAAGTTCAAGTATCTTGCTAACTTTATGGGAAACATTGACATTCCTTACAAGTGGAGTTATTACAGTTGGACCGGTAGCTGTTACAAGTGCACCAAAAAGGGCAGCAATATTCAAAGGTAGTCCTGCAATATAGTAACTGGCAGCCGTGGCTAGTATAAATGTTATAACAACACCAAATATAACAAGTCTTAGTACACTTTTTTGGATACTACGTATAGAATGAAGGTCAATGTGAAGGCCACCTTCAAAAACAATGACAGACACACAAAGGGCAACAATTGCTGAGAGGCCTTCACCTAAAATCATGGGATCCAATATATTAAGAACTTCAGGACCTGCGATTATTCCTTCAATCAGAAGGAAAATCAATATAGGCATACGAAAACGCATACTCAGCAGATGAGCTATAATAGTCATAAGAAGCACAGCAAGTGCAATCTGTAAGAAATATATTGACTCCACCCTGTCATCTCCCAGTGAGGTTAATACAATAACCAGAAAAAAGGTTTTCATATATAAATCTTTTATGAAAAATATGAGTTCACAAAAGATCGTATTCTATTTAAAAAAAGAAGAAAGAAGTCCTATCTGCAAAAAGCAGACAGAACATTATTTTATTTATCCAGTGATATCCCTGAATTTATCGCAGCAGTTGATATCAATATCGAGAAGTTTCTCAATATTCATCTTGGATGCGATACCTTTGGCACATCCTGGCACGGATGTAAGTACACCAATATCAAGTTCTTCACGGATATCCCTCATGACATATTCGTCACTCAGGTCAAGTGCCTGTACACCGAGTTTCTTGGCAACATAATCCTTGGCTTCATTTATGCGCATGTTCTTGGAGAACTGCATCCTGGCAACAAGGTCACCTGCTGCACGCATACCTGTAAGACCGGAAGCCATGATGTGTGAGATTGGCATACCGATTGGGTCGCCAACTCCGATCTATATACCATCGACACCTGCAATCTCAACCATTGCCTTGCTGGCACGGGTTACTGCATCGATAGGTGGAGTCTCAAACATCGGGATACCACCGACACCCATACCCATATCAACATGACAGGGAATGTTTGAAGTTTCAACCGTAGCTTTGGTGAAGGTTACTGCACGGGCAAGGTTCCATGCGGAGGACTTGCTGGTGTTGGTGTTACAGACCGGACCGAACACGTTTGCACCTGCTTCTTCTGCAAGGGGTGCCTGCTCGTGTGGCCATAGACCTGCAAGAGCCTTACCTTCAAACTCAAGTTCACCGTGCATACCAAGAGTACATTCTCCGGCCATACCTGCTTCAATGTAGATGTTAGGGAATTCTTCCCGCAGTGCCTTGATAGAATAAAGGGAAGCATAAAAGTCACCATCTCCTGCTGCACCGATGGTATCGAAGTTGACACCGTCACAGCCTACTTTCTGCAGGTGCTGCATGATCCAGGTCATGTCACGGGTTGCATGGTCACCTGCATGCTCGATGGATTCACGGGCTTCGTTGATCTTGAAAGCCTTCAGGAGGTCACCAGGGTTTTCGAATGGACCATCTGGGGTGTAATAGAGACCAAGATTTGGCATTGCGCCGTAGAGAAGTGGAATCGTCATGTTTTCCTGGCAGACTTCCATTGCCTGCTGTTCCTGGGCAATAACCGGTTTGACTGGTTTGAAACTGTAGTCGATATGACCCAGTTCCATTGTGTCAGCACCAAAACCTCTCTCGTGCATCATACAGCCAACAAGACGGCTGGATGGAATTCCTACACCACTGTTACCCTGGTCACCATCGATCCTCAGAGTTCCAATGTCATGGGTAACCGGGATTTCCATACCTGGTTCGACACTGACTATACGGTTGGGATCCATAATGATATCTGCGAGCTTGTCGATTTCATCCCCGGAAAGTTCAGGAATGTTACCAAGGTCTGCTGCATCTGCAGTACCTTCCTGGAGGTCTGCAATGATCTGCTCCCTGGTCATGGAGATCCTTTCACCATCTCCCATTCTTAAGAAATATTCATTTGCCATAAATAATCACCTTATAAGAGAAGTTCCTTTGCCTTGTTGACAGCTTCAGTTGCATTTTCTGCATAGCAGTCTGCACCGATCTTTTTGGCCCAGGAGTTGGTTGCAGGTGCGCCGCCTACCATGACTTTTACCTTGTCACGGAGACCTTCTTCTTCGAGGGCTTCGATTACTTCCTTCTGGCCCTGGAGAGTGGTGGTCATTAGTGCGGAAATGCCGACCATGTTTGCGTCTGTTTCCTTGATCTTGGCAATGAAATCTGCTACAGGTGCATCACGGCCGATGTCATAGACTTCGAATCCGGATGTCTGGAGCATGGTGGATACAATGGATTTGCCAATGTCATGGACATCTCCTTCTACTGTACCATTGACAATTACGCTGGCAGCCTTTTCGGATGCTTCAGGCATATCATCTTTAAGCTCATCCACACCGGCCTGCATGGCTTCTGCAGCCATCATGACATGTGGAAGGAATAACTTGCCCCTTTCAAAAAGGGTACCGACTTCGTTCATACCTGCTGCAAGACCATTCTCAATGATGTCGGGAGCCTCGAGTTCACCACGGGCTTTTTCGACAGCAGCAAGAACCTGATCTTTCTTGCAACTTACAATAGCGTCAGACAATTCTTTGTATAATTCTTCTTTTGACGTAGTTACAACCTCCTTTCCATAGAGATCCTGAGACCACCGATTTAATCGGCTTACTCACATGAAAAAGAGGATATGAATTGTATATAGCCTGAATTGCATCGAATTTGCGAAAGATAAATGAATGAGCGAACCCTATGAGGTTTGTCAAGGGGCATAAGTAATTACCAGTGGTATGGGAAATTATAACGGTTTTAAAATACATAACCTCGTTTTAATGGACCTTGTTCTGAAATGATATAAATAATATTAAAAAAGAAGTTAACCCCCTTAACTAAAAGGTGAATGTATGCAATCATCATTGAGTGATGCTATCTGGCTCTCTGAAAAAAGGAAAAAGCTTCTTTTACTACTAATGGAAGGACCCAGAAATATAGACCAGATCAAAACATCCCTTAATGTTACATCCAAAGCAATGATGCCCCAGATAAAAATACTCAGGGAACAAAACCTGATCATTGAAGAGGACAGGGTTTATCGGCTTTCGGATATAGGGGAAATTATAGTAAAAAATATGGTCCCACTGATGAAAACCCTGGGAGTTATAGAGGAAAATAATGATTACTGGGCAACCCGGGATTTAAGCTCAATCCCGGAAGAACTTGATTCACGGCTGGGCGATATAGGGGAATGTATGGTAATAGAACCGGATATGAACCATCTTTTTGACCTGCCTGAAGAATTCAGCAAGAATCTTATCAAGTCTAAAAAAGTAATGACAATAATGGCCTATTTCCATCCTCTTTATCCTGATCTATATTATGAGCTGGCAAATGATGGTGTTCAAATCGACCTTATACTTACTGAGCCAATTTATAAGCGGATGAAAGAAGAATATACTGATAAATTCCGCCACATTGTTGAAAGGGAACATACTAATCTCTATATTTGCAACGAAGTCAATCTTACATCCGTTGTAACAGATCGGTTCATTTATCTCTGCCTCTTCAATAAGAATGATATGTACGATCACAAGAAAATAATGAGTTTTGATGCAAGTGCACTTCAATGGGGCACTGAATTATACGAACACTTCCGCCAGAAATCAACTCTGATAGACTGGGATTTGCCCGAACTGAATGATTGAAATGGCATGGAAAAATGTACCACTAAAATCCAAACTTGTGTTTTTTATCCTGATGGGGATACTTGTGGTACTGATTACATCCACTGCAGTGATTATTTCAACAGTGACAACCCAGGAAGAGGAACTGGCATACCAGCAATCAATAGAGAAGGCGAAAAACTATGCCAATAGGTTTGATATTGAAATGCGATCAAATCAGGCTACAGGCCAGGCGATTGCCCATTCCCTTACACAGTACCATTCCGAAAACCGTACAGAAGTAAACAATATATTGCTAAAGCTGCTGGAAGAAAATCCTGACTTGCTGGGAACTTATGTCTGTTATGAACCCAATGCCTTTGATGGGATGGATAGTAGTTATGTAAACACAACCGGCCATGATGAAACAGGGAGATTTATTCCCTACTGGAACAGGATACCGGGAAACATAACACTTGACCCGCTACTTGATTATGAAACGTCCGGATATTACCAGCTGCCAAAGAAACTAAAGAGGGATATCGTTACTGAACCCTATTACTATGAGGGTGTATTCATTGTAAGTTATGTCACACCCATAATAAGAGAGGGCGAGTTTATTGGCATCGGGGGTGTCGATGTATCCCTGAATCATCTTAATGGTGTAGTAAACAAGGTAAAATCCTTTGATACCGGCTATGCGATTATGACCGGAAATACCGGGATTCTCATCTCCCACCCTACAAATGAAGAACTGGTGGGAGCAAAAACCCTCTATGACTACGGTGTACCGGAAATTACACGCATGGCTGATGAAATAAAACTCGGCAAAAGCGGCTATATAGAAACAATAGATCCCATCACAGGCAAAGATGTGGTCATGTTCTATGAACCAATAAAAACTTCAAATTTTGCATTTATCCTGGTGGTACCAAGGGATGAAATGCTTGCAGGAGTAACAGACCTCAGGAATAGGTTACTTTTGATTTCCTCAATATCATTGATATTCATGGGAGCTGTTGCAATCTTGATTACCAGATCGGTGACAGGCCCGATAAATGAAATAGTGAACGATTTTAAGAATATATCTGATGCTGCGATTGGAGGGAAACTTGATGAAAGGGCCGAGACAGACGTGGATATCGATTTCCGGGAAATACCTGAAGGATTGAATGATATACTCAATGCTCTTGAGAATGCCAGTCAGTTACGAGAAGAGATGGAAAAAGTTGTCAACAACAGCCCGGTAATTGTTTTTAAATGGAAAGCAGAAAAAAACTGGCCTGTTGAAGTTGTATCAAAGAACATATCCCAGTTTGGATATTCTCCGGAAGATTTCGGACCGAATGGCCTTGATTACGGAGATATTGTACATCCGGATGACCTGCCCGAGGTTGAAACTAAACTAGGAGAAATATGCGCCAGTCAGGAAACCCAGTTCAATATAGAGTACAGGATACTGACAAAAGACGGTGAAACCCGATGGGTTGATGAGCGTACCTTCATCCAGAGAGAGCAGCATGAAATCATACATAATATGATTAATAAAGATAATGACATTTACAGCCAGGTTTCTGACCTGAAAGGTAAATGCCAGGATGTCAAATATCTCCAGGGTGTAATCGTTAATATCGATGAAAGGAAACAAGCTGAAGAAGCCCTTCTTAAAATTGAAGATATAAGAAAAAAAGAAATACACCACAGGATAAAAAATAATCTTCAGGTTATATCCACACTATTGTACCTTGAATCTGAAAAATTCAGGGACGATGACGTGCTGGATGCTTTCAACAATAGCAGGGACAGAGTTCGCACAATGGCTCTTGTACATGAGAAACTTTACCAGTCAAAGGACATGGAGAGCATCGATTTTGCAGACTATAGCAAAAATCTTATCAATTATCTGTCCCAATCCTATGTACTTGATAAAAGTGAAGTAGATATAAAAATTAATGTGGAAAACATATTTTTGGGAATGGATACAGCCGTTCCACTCGGAATAATTATTAATGAACTTGTATCCAATTCATTAAAGTATGCTTTTGATAAAGGTAAAGGCACTATAATAATTGAGCTTCGAAAAATAAATGACCATCACAAACTGGTTGTCAGTGACAATGGTATCGGAATGAAGGATGAAATTGATTTCGAAGAGACAGATTCCCTTGGCCTTTTGCTTGTCCATACACTTGCAGAACAGATCAATGCAACAATAGAAATAGACACATCACAAGGCACAAGATTTGAAATCATTTTTCAGGAAAATAATCAAGAAATAACAGAGGGTGAAGATGTCAGATGAAAAAATTCTCGTGGTAGAAGATGAAAATATAGTAGCCCTTGGCATAAAAAAAATGCTCAAAGGAATGGGTTTCAGGGTGCCCAGCATAGCAGCTTCAGGTGAAGAAGCTATACAAAAAGCTGAAATCACTTTTCCGGATCTTGTACTTATGGATATAATGCTGAAAGGTAAAATTGATGGAATAAAAGCAGCTGAAAAGATATATAACACCATGGACATCCCTGTTGTATACCTTACAGCTTATTCGGATGAAAAAATGCGCCAAAGGGCAAAAAAAACAAAACCTTACGGCTATCTTATAAAGCCTTTTGAGGAAAAGTCCCTGCAAAATACTATAAAAATAGCTCTGGATAATTATAGGAAAGAAAAAGAAAAAGAAAAAGAAAAGTGAAAATATTTATTTGAATTCAGTATAGCCACATTTACCACAGGTCAACCTGTCCTTATGTTCGGCAAGGAATACACCTTCGCCACAACGGGGACAGAACTGCCTGGTACGTTCGATATTATCGCCGTCTACTTTATAATACTCTTTTACAGCCATGTAACCACCTTATTCTTCACTTGCTTCTTCTGCTTTAGGTTCTGGAACCTCATTTCTTTTGAGGCTATATCCCTTTTCAACTTCTTTCATGCGGGACGCATCTTCATAGACCCTGGCATAACCGGATAATTCCTGTTTACCGAACATGTTTCTCATGCCCTGGACTATAAGAAGTTCAATAGGCACATTCAGCATGGCTGCAAGTTTTGATTTAACGTCATTTCTTGCAGGTGTTGGTCCCTCAAAAGTCACATTGAACTTCAGTTCCTTTCTATTTAGAAGAGTGTTGTTCTTCTCTTCAATTATGCTGATATCCATACAACTTCCTCCACATAGTGTATAATTCTTCTTTACAATGCTGTTGATCAATAATCTTGTCAATTAGTTCTGTCATCTCTTCCTTTTTGGAAGCAGTAATTCGGACAAACATCATACCTTCGTCAGGTTGTCCATAGAGAACGACGGATCCTACAGGGGCCATCATTATTGCAGGAAGAGATGCAAGATCCTCTTCTCCCTGCACAAATATCCTGACTCGCCGATTTGAATCAAATGCTTCCGCAAATGCATCCACCAATTCTTCAGTTATTGAACCGGCGGGATTATTTACAACCAGTTCCTTGAAACCTGATTGTTTTGTACCTGTGATCATCTGCTCACAAGCAGGTTGGCGATGAGTTTTGTCATCGATTACAAGTATATCTGGAATAATATTCGATTTGAGCAAGTGGAACGTAGTAACATCACCTACAGATATAAGTTTTATGGGGTCATCAAGATCCCTTGATACTTTCCCGATGTTTTCTTCGCCGGATCCTTTATAAAGAACCCCAAATTTTTTACGTAACAAAGGACGCAGGGATGCGGGTATCGAAATCGTTCCACCCAAATTATCGCACCTTCAAAGCATATTTGTCAGGAATCGTAACCCCTATCTTTTTTGCGATTTCGGACTTTTCAGGGTCCACTATAATCAAAAGTCCGCTCCAGTCCTTACTAAGGTTAGTGGTGCCACAAACCGGACATTCCTGACCTGAAACAAGCCTGTGACAATCCATACAAACAGATTCAACCATACTAAAACTCCTGATTATTTATTTGCTACAGTGGGTTTTCTCTGTTCATCGAGCCATTCCAGCTTGCCCAGAGCAGGTTGTCGCATTGTCAGACCGATCTTACTGTCACGTGGCTCCCTTTCATTAATACTAACAGCCACTATACGAGCCCTTACGCGGTCGCCTTCAGAAAGAACTTTACTTACGTTCTTACTGATCAGCCTTCCATTCTTTCCATCATAGGACATGAAATCGTCTGTGATCTGGCTAACATGCAGAAGACCGTCCATTGCACCTATGCTGACAAAAGCTCCAAATTCAACGGTTTCAACAACTTCACCTTCGATTACTTCCTGCAGCGTCGGTATGAACATAATCGCTTCAAAAGTAACATCATAATAGACTGCACCATCTCCTACAAGAATATGACCTTCACCTATCTCATCAATATCAGTGATAGCTACAACAGAGCCGATCTTTTTGTCAACTCGCCCTTCGAGTTTATTCTTAAGAGCATTTTTGACACTGACCCTTACATCATCGGCAAGGAGACTGGGAGCGATCCGGACTGTATCAACAAGCTTCATCCTCTTGTACATATAATTATCTCCGCAATATCATTATATAAGAATACCAGAATTTCTCATCCCTTATAAACCATTGTGCTATTATCAAGATTACAGGAAATCAAGTTTGTTCTTTTGCCTCAGCCTTACAATAGGTATTTCCTTTTCTTTCAATCTTTGCTGTAATTCAATATCATTGGTCAATACAGCTGCATCATAAACGGGTGCAAGACGGACAATAACATCATCCGCAAATCCCTCTCCTTCTATAATATCACATCTTTCGGATAATGAAATAGCTAATTTCGCAGCCATTTTATCCTTACCCCCGCACCGTCTTACAAGGCCATCAAGTTCGTGCAGGATCGCTGTGGGAAGAAGGAATTGATCAAAACCCAGTCTCCTGAGTTCTGTGAATATGTCCACACCAAATTGTGCTGGAAGCATTATCCCGTTTGTGTCAATGATTACCTTCAATCCTCAATTACCCCGATACCGATCAATCTCCATCGGGAACCAATCCTGCGGCTTATGGCAACCATTGAACCAATGTCTGCACAAACAGGTCTTTTAAGATTGACCTCCGCAACATCTTCCCTGGCACTCGTTACAATACCCACAGTTGTGGCTGTGCCGGCGTTTAACATCAGGGGCTCACTTGTCTTGATCTGACCAATTTCCCCTTCATCATCCACTCCGACAACACGTTCAAGAAGTTTTAACCTGAGGGTGAAGGAATGATTGGTACTGGGTAATGTCCCGGGTATACCTGCTACCTGCCCGGTAAGAGAATCACTTTTTGTCAGGTCCGGATCAAGCTCAGTACCTACTGCCAGAAGACCGCCGGGAGTTGCTTCATCAACGGAAGTCGTACCTGCTATAATGCCAGTTACCCTGGTATGAATAGGATCCCAGTGAATGGCACCTTCACTTTCAACTTTCCTGCCTGGTTTTATTTCCAGCTCATCACCAGCCTTCAATCTGCCTTCCGTAAGGGTACCACCAATAACCCCACCTGATATCTGGTCAATAGGCAAGCCGGGACGGTTTATATCAAAAGATCTTGCAATGAGCATTCGTGCATCCTTATCAAGTTTATAGGTAGGAGTTGGAATAACTTTTTCCATTGCATCTATAAGTGCATCTATATTGATATCCTGCTGGGCAGAAATAGGAATTATGGGAGCGTTCTCTGCAACAGTGCCTTTGACAAAATCCTTAATCTGCTTATAGTTCTCTATGACATCTTTCCTGTTTACAAGATCAATCTTGTTCTGGACTATGACAACATTTTTGATACCTATGATGTCAAGAGCCATGAGATGTTCCTTGGTCTGGGGTTGGGGGCATTCTTCATTGGCGGCAATGACAAGAATAGCACCATCCATTATGGCTGCACCTGAAAGCATCGTGGCCATTAGTGTTTCGTGACCAGGAGAGTCTACAAAGGATATGGTCCTGACAGGCTCTGTTTTTGCGCCACAGTGTGGACATTCTTTCTTTACTGAATAACACCGTGGTTCAGGGCAGGTGGGGCATTTCATCAAAGTTGTATCTGCATAACCCAGACGGATGGAGATACCTCTTTTCAGTTCTTCACTATGCTTATCAGTCCATACACCGGACAATGAACGTACAAGAGTGGTTTTTCCATGATCGACATGACCTACCATGCCGATATTAACACAAGGCTGACTCAATTTTTAATTTCCCTCCCTTTTGGGACTAAAGTAGAAATGTAGTTGATATAAGATGAATTGAACGTGAAACACTTAATAATTCTAATTACGTAAAAATGTTGCTGTCAAAACAGGATTGTACAAAAAATAAGGGGAGGAGTGATAAAGACATCACTCTTCTGGTTTTTGACGTGGTTTACGTCTCATATACAACACAATAGCACCTATAACCAATACTGCAATCACAAAACCCACGGGTAACATCAATCCATCTGCATTGGTATTGGATGAAGCCGATACCTGTGTTTTTATTTTCACATTGTCTGAAACCCTGTCATGACCTTTAGTGTCCTCATATTTGATTTCACTGTTTATGGCATATGGTTTTTCAATCGCAGTATCCCCTACTTTAACCTTAAATACCGCAACGGCACTTTCCCCGACATCCATATCCCCCAGATATGCCTGGTCATCCGTAGTACTGAAGGGATCAGCTGCACTTATACGAACAATGGCATCCTTTACAGGTTCATTACCCGTATTGGTATAGGTAGCATGCAGCATTCCTTCTTCACCTATATTCAGCTGCCCGGAAACATTGGTAACCTCAAATTGTGCTTCCTTTTTCACATTTACAGGAAGGGTAACATTCTGGGAACCCACATCATACCATAGCCCCACATCCATATTTGTGACACCAAGGCTTGTTTCATTATCACCGGAAACCTGGACATTCTTCTGATAGCCATAATAAAGATTGAGAGTCAGCGGGTATTCTCCTGACGGTGCATTCTCCGAAAATTCCACATTAAACATGATAGGAGAGGTAGTCTGCTCACCGGCAGCCAGTGAACCGGCTTCCTGAGGGCCGGATTTTACTTCTACATTGGGATCAGGGGAAGTAAGAATTGCCACAATACCAATCGCAGTTGTCCGTTGTGATTCATAGGATTGTTCCTGTTGCTGTAGTTTTTGATCAAGTTCATCTATGGGGTCATCATCCTCTTCAGACTTAAAGCCTGTAATCACCCCCTTATTCATAAGATTAATATTCAGAGTGACACTATCGCCACGGTAAAATTCATTGTCACCAACGATGTTTGCGCTTACATCGGGACCGCCATATACAGTGTAGTAGTTGTCACTAAAATCAAAGTAATCAGGCAAGGCATTATTCTGCGGGGTGAAGCCGGCAGCTGAGGCCGGAATCAGGCACATCAGGGATATTCCCAGTGCAATTATTCCTATCATTAAATTTCTTTTATTCATGGTCACTCCTCTCCATTAAGAGTTATTTTTTTTCTTTTTACGGATACTGTCAACTACCAGATACATGGTTACCAAAAAAGTTAATATAAGTGAAATCTGGGTGATATCAATCCATCCATCTGATGATTGCATTGGCACATTTATTTTCATGTTATCAGAGAATGCGTAATTGCCATCCTCATCTATATAACGTATCTCACTATCTATTGCATATTCCTTGACAACAGCCATAGCGTCTGAATTCACATTAAATGAAACTGTATGTTCTTCGCCCGGTTTAAGAGTACCCAGCAATGCAGTAGAACTGCCGGTACTGAGAGGATCCATGACAACCACCCTGGCAAGAGCATCATCCGCGGTCAATTCTCCCACATTGCGATAAGTCACCACTATTTGGCTTTCTCCACCGGCAACCAGCTCTCCATCGACATCAACGACTTCAAATTCTGCTGCTTTTTCCACATGGATCGGTATTTGCAGAGTTATATTCGAATTATTATAATAGGTAGCATGATCCATATCAGGTAGACCTAGCTGAATAGTCCGGCCACCTGTCATACGGACATCCTTCTGATACTCATAACTTACAGGGAGAAAAAGTATATAGTCTCCTGCTGGAGCATTATCCGAAATTTCAATTGTGAATGTCATAGGATGCGAGGGTAAATCTCCGGGACCCAGTTTTTCCAGGGTCTGGCCACTGGTCGAAGAATCAATCTCTATATAATCAGTGGGGGAAACGAGACTTGTCTTTATACCGTAAGCAGTTGTGCGTTTTGTTTCATATTCCAGCTCTTTCATGGCAAGGGCTTGTTTGGCCTTATCACCCTTCACATCTGTGACGGATTTCAAGCCATGCAAAATACCCCTGTTAGAGAGAATAACATTGACATTGGCTGTTTCACCCCGATCAAAATAAGTGTCCCCTACTACTGAAGCGTGAATTTCCGGTTCACCATACCCCCGGTAATAATTTGTAGTATATTCGTAAGTCGGGGGTATGTACTCTTTTGACTGGGCCGTTGACACACCAATAAATAGGGTTGCAAGCAGTATTACTGAGACCAGGGACAGAAAGACCAGGTGCCTTCTGAAATTATTTGTGTTGTTTTGGATTCTACTCATATGATATCAGCCCCTGTTTGAAGATTATTTGCAGATGGATTCAGATTATGCCCCGCTTTTTTTGCTCTGTGTTTATCTCTCCATTTGTCCAGGGTTACAATTACGGGAGGGAATATGACAAATGTGGCAATCAGAGCAAGGGCTACATCGATTACAGTAATGATGCCAAAACTGCTTATAATACCAAAAGCAGAAGCAACCAGTGCCATGAAACCGAATAATGTGGTCAGCCCGGAAGTTACGATAGCCTTGCCAATCTTAACACTGGCTTCGCACATAGCTGCTTCAGGCAGAGCACCCTTTTCCCTTTCCTCAAAGTAGCGCTCCATCATAAGTACCGCATATTCCGAACCAACACCCAAAATCAGAGCTCCCAAGGTCGCAGTCATAGGTGTATATTCCATATTCAAATAGTACATAAGCCCTCCAGTCCATCCAATTACCATAAACATGGTTATGACAGGTACAAAGGCTTTCAGGAAATCCCTGTATATTACAAGCAGACCTGTGAAAACCATTCCAAGACCCAGGTATGTCATGAAAATCCTTCCAGATGTAAGGGCACCTATAACCTCGATAAACACAAAGGAATGCCCCGTGATTGTCACACTTACATCAGGCGGTGGAGCAAGCCATTGAATATCGTTTTCAACGACATTTGCAAGGGTTTCGATTCCCTCCAGCCCCAGACCACTCATGGCATCACCAATATTGAGATTGACAACCATGATATTCTGTCCACTGATGTATCGATCCTTTGCCGAATCAGGAATCTCTGAAAGAACATTCTTTACCCCTGCCTCTGAATCCGGAAGCACCCCATCATTGTTCGACTTGACAAGGGAGGCCAGACTTGTGGCTCCATAGATATTTTCACGGTTTTCAACTTCATGCCGACTGAACTTATCAACCCAATGTAAAAGGTCCGGATCAGCAATATTTCCGGTCTTAATGATTATATTTAGTTCATCATCTCCGCCTGTAATATCCCTTAGATGCTGAAGGTCTATCAGGGCAGGCATATCCTGCGGTACAAAGGTTTCAGTGTCTGTCTGGATTGGCACAAGGGTATCTGTGTAGAGACCGTTTACACAGATCAAACCTGCAATGATGAGTACAGGAACTGGATGTTTCATTGTAAAAGTCGCAACCGAACGCAGGGTATTTTCAATAAAGCCGGGTGAATCTGTAGTGGTTTTCTTTTTACCAGGTTTTTTGAACCTGCGTGTAATAAGCCTGTGACGAAGGGAGTCGACACGGTGTTTCTTTGCCTTTTCCTGCCTTTTTTTTGCAAATGTATCAAGCCCGTATATAACAGTCACACCTACAAAAAGAGAGGAGAGAAAACACATGAATACACCAATAAGAAGGAGTTTTGCAAAATCCTGCACCATTGGTACTGTGGAAGTTGCAAGGGAAACAAAGCCCAGTGCTGTGATTGTAAGCGCAATCATGACAGCCGGGCCTGTATGTTTGATCGTGTCGATTACCGCTTCCCTGGGAGATTCGCCCCTTTCCAGTTCTTCCTCAATACGGTTATGAAACTGTATGGCATAATCGATTCCCAGACCAATAAGTACCGGAAACGCTGCCATGGATACCATTGTCATGGGTATACCCAGATAACCCATTGCACCGAACGTATAGATTATTCCCAGAAGCACAATTGCAAGGGGCATCAATCTCCATCTTACGTGCCTGAATACAAGATAGAGGACAATTACCATCAAGAAGGCGGAAAGTAATAGCAAGACACCCATGCTGGACATCATTTCCTTATTCATTCCTATCTCAAAGGCAGGATCACCGGTGACGATAAAATTGTACCCTGGAGGAAACTCTGCCAGGTCTACCGAGGTTTCAACTTCTCTAAGAATATCCTGTTTTCGAATCTCACTGGTATCCCCTGCCATTTCAATATAAACAAGTGTATGGGTTTTATCAGGAGACAGGGATGATGGAATATAAGGAATTAATTCGGACAACTGTTCATCATTTTGCGGAATCGCAAATCTGCCGTTTTCCAGCTTGTTGGCTTCCTTTACAACCGAAGAAGCACTTTGTGTACTCAGCACACCCGGTATCGAAGACGACATCTTTTCCAGACGATCGAGCGCTTCCAGCAAAGCCCTGTC